>JACQAX010000232.1 GCA_016194795.1 Deltaproteobacteria bacterium
CAACGACAGCCGCAGCGGCAGCCGCCGGGGCCGGCGCCGGGCTTGGCGGCGGAGGCGCCGCGGCCTTCGGCGCGGCCGGAGCGGGCGGGCTCGCCTCGTCGAAGAGCGCGATCGGCTCGGACATCGAGATGTCGTTGGGCACGTCCTCCGCGATGTTCACGACATCGCTGGCCGCCTCGAGCTTGATGTTGAGGAGACCGGTGTTGCCCGTCGAGCCGCTTTTCGCAGCCGGGGCCGCCGTGAACTTGAAGCCGGTCACCGCTTCGATCGTCGACTCGAGCTCCGTCATCGAGCTCTTCTTGCTGTAGTAAGCGTTGGCGCCGAACTCGGTCTTCTGGTGCTTGGCGAACTCGGGCTTGCCCCACGTCGACGACATGAGCACGTACGGCACGTCGGCCGTCTTCGGATCCTTGCGCAGCATCTGCGCGACTTGCAGCCCGTCCTGTCCCGCGCCGAGCTCTTTCGCGATCAGAACGATGTCGACCTGATCCGGATTTTTTTTGATCTCGGCGAAAGCCGTCGCGGCCGCGCCAATCACCTGGCAGAAGACGCTCGCTTTCTGGCAGCGCTGGCTTAGGGAGGTCGTGAATGTTTTGTCGTTGTCGACGACGATAATTCTCATCAATCCACTAATCGGCTAATACCCGGAGGAAGTTGACTTCAAAAACTGAGCAGTGTTCAATGTTTAGATCCATGTCGTCAGACATCCGGCTCGTCCTTTATAAAGATAACCGCGCACCAAGAAGCATCGCGTTAAGTACGCGAATGATTTACAGAAGTATGTTTTTCGCGACATTCGGCGCCCTGCTTCTCATGCTCAGCTTCGGAGCGGCTGTCCGATTTTACCTAGCGACGCGGGCAAAAACCTCGCAGGAAAAATCCGCCACCGCGTCGTCTCAAGACGATGCGGACATGGGCCCGAGCAACTCGCTCGAGTCGCAGAATCGCGCGCTGCGCGACCAGGTCGACCTGCTCGGCTCGCGCCTCCAGAACGCGCTCGCCGCCCAGAAGGCGCCGCGCGAGATCGACAAGAAAAACCCCGCCCTCGCCCTCTTCTCACCCGTGGTCATCGACCACACGCAGGACCAGAACCAGGTCGTCATCTCCAACATCCGCACCTCGCGCAACAAGGACAAGACGACGAACCTCACCTTCGAGCTGCACAACGCGCACGAAGGCGAGTCGACCGAGAAAGGCTACATCGTCGTGCTCGCGCGCAGCGAGCTGGGCCTCTGGTCGTATCCCAACGCCTTCAACAACACCGGCCCGTACCTGCTCGACTTCGAGAAGGGCGAGACGTTCCAGGTCGCCCGCTTCCGCATGGTCAACGCGCAGTTCGACGCGGACGCGCAGAGCTTCCAGATCCTCATCTTCACGCGCAACGGGCAGCTTCTCATCAACCAGCTGTTCGAGATGAAAAACGGGAGTGGCACGTGAGCCCTGAGAGCGATAACGTAAACCTCATCACCGCCGGCTCGCGCTTCGAAGGCACGGTCGAGTTCGACTCGTTCACGCGCTTCGAAGGCTACATCCAGGGCGTGCTCAAGGGCGGAGCGGGCAGCGAGCTCATCGTCGGCGAAAACGGGGTCATCGAAGGAAAGGTCGAAGGCGACACGATCATCGTCGACGGCTTCGTTCGCGGCGACATCCGCGCGACCAGCAAGGTGGTCATCACCGGCACTGGCCGCGTCGTCGGCGAGATCAGGTCGCCGAGCCCTTCGATCGAGTTCGGCGGCTATTTCGACGGAAAATGCGCGATGGAGCAGTTCGCGGCCGCCCCCACGGGAAACACCTAGCCGTCAGAGAAACTCTCCGGGCTTGCGCACGACGTAGCGAAGCCCGTGCTTCGCGAGACGGGGCGAAAGCGCCTTCACGTCGCCGACGACGACCGTCTTCAGCTGATCGAGCGTGACGTGCTTGCGAACCGCCGCGCGCAAGCTCTCGAGCGTCACGCCGTTGACGCGATCCTGGAAGTCGTCGAGGAAAGCCGGCTCCAGCCCGTTGAGCACGCCCCCGAAGACGCTGCCCGCGATCGCATAGACGTTCTGCAGGCCGAGCGGAAACGAGCCCGTGAGGTAATCCTTCGCGATGCGGAGGTCATCCTCGCCGATCTCGCCGCGCACGAACGCGGCCAGGAGCTTGTTCACCTGCGTGATCAGCTCGCCGACCTTATCGTTGCGCGTCGACGTCGAGAGCACGAACGAGCCGACCGTCGTCCCGAAGTTGAAGCCCGCGTTGATGCCGTAGGTGAGGCCCAGCTTCTCGCGGATGACGAGGTTCAGGCGCGAGGCGAAGTGCCCGCTGAGGATGGTTTCAGCGACGCGCAGGTCGTAGAACTCCGCGACTTTTCGCCTCGGCCCGACGAAGCCCATCCTCACGTGCGCCTCGGAGATGCCGGGGCGGCTCACGAGCAGGACGGTTCCTTTGCCGAGGCGGGCCGGCGGCAGATCGACCGGGCCCGGCTCCGGGATCGTCTTCCCGCACGCGGGACACGGCAGAGCCTCCAGCCCGCGCGCCACGCGATCGAGGATCTCGCGGCGCTCCTTGCCGCCGATCACGAGCGCCGCGAGCTTGTCGGTGCGAACGAGCGTCGGATAGTAATCGCGGACGGCGTCGAGCTTCACGCGCACGAGGTCACGCTTGTAACCGGTGCTCGGGCGAGCCTTGGTCGTGCCGTTGAACATCACCGAGTCGAGCACGTGCGTCGCGAGCGCGCCCGGCGAGTCGGGCAGCTGGACGATCGAGTCGAGATGGTTCGTCCGAAGCCGCTTGAAAGGCTCTTCGGGAAACGTCGGGTGCGCCAGCTCCTCGAACATGAGGTCGAGGATCTCCGGAGCATGCTCGTTGAGGCCGTACGACGAGACCGTCGTGTCCTCCTCGCCCACCGAAGCCTCGACGCCGCCCGCGGTATCGTCGAGCTTCGACGAGATCGCGTTCTCGTCGAGCCCGGGAACCCCGCGACGGATCATCCCGGCCGCGAAAGCCGCGATCCCCGAACGGCCCGGCGGATCGAGGTCGCTCCCGCCCCGGAAGTTCAGGTGCACCTCGAAGAGCGGGATGTTCGGGCTCGGAAACCAGTAAACCTTCGCGCCGTTCTTGAGCAGGAGCGTCTCGTAACGAGGGACGATCGACTTCTTCCCGGCCGCGCCGGTCGCGAGCAGCAGAAGCGCGGCGGCCCCCGCGGTGGCAACGACGCGTTTCATGGTTTCTCTCCCTGGGGCTTCATGACGACGACGACGCGGTTCTCCTTGTTGAGATATTTGCGCGCCACCTGTCGCAGCTCCTCCGGCTTCATCGCGTAATACTTGTCGAGCTTCTCGAAGATCCGCTGGTGGTCGTTCCAGTAGAACTCACCCGACGTCAGCCAGCCGGCCACGCCGGCCGACGACTTGCTCTCGTTGATCGTGCTGTAAAGCAGGCCGTTCTTGACCCGCTCGAGCTCGTCTTCGCCGAGCGGCTTTTCCTTCGCCTCTTCGATGAGCTTGTAGATCTCCTCTTCCACCGCGCCCGCCCGCTGCCCCGTCTTGAGCTCGGCCGACACGAGAAAAAGAGACGGATACCGCTCGAGCGTCGCCTCGGCGCCGACGCCGAGCGCGAGCTGCTTCTTGCGCACGAGCTCCACGTTGGAGCGGCTGCTGTTCATCCCGAAGAGCGCCCACGCGAGCATCGAGAGCCTCTCGGCGTCCTCGCTGTACATCGAGGGGATGTAATAGCCGATGAGCAGCGACTCGGCCTCCACCGGACGCTCGATCGTCAACCGCTTCTCGCCCGGCGCCGTCTTTTCGTCGCGCAGCGCGAGCTCGCGCACCGGGTGCCCGGCGAGCTTCCCGTAATACTTCGTCATCCACTCGCGCGCGCGCTCGTAGTCGAAGTCGCCGGCGATCGTCACGATCGCGTTGCCGGGCTGATAATAGTCGCGGAAGAAATCCTCGCACTCCTTGAGCGAAAGGCGGTCGAGGTCTTCCTGGTAGCCGATCACCGGCCAGCCGTAAGGGTGCGTCGGGAACGCAAGCTTCTCGAGCGACTCCATCTGCTGGGCCCCGAAGTTGCTGTCGACTCGCAGCCTGCGCTCCTCCTTCACCACCTGGCGCTCGCTATCGAGGTCGGCCTGCGTCAGCAGTAGATTTGCCAGGCGATCCGACTCCATGTCGATGACCGTTTCGAGATACTTCGCGGCGATCACCTCGTAATACACCGTCGAGTCGCGCTGGGTGTAGGCGTTGACCAGCGCGCCCTTGCTCTCGAGCGCCTCGAAGAACTTCCGGGCCGGATAGCGCGAGGTTCCCTTGAACATCATGTGCTCGAAAAGATGCGCGATGCCGGTCGAGCCCGGCTTCTCCCAGGCTGACCCGACCTTGAACCAGGTCGTGTAGCTGACCACGGGCGCCGTATGGTCCTCGACGTAGAGAACCGTCAGGCCGTTCGGGAGCTTCTCGCGATGCACTTTGTAATCGGGCCGCCAATGCGCGTGCGAACAACCCGCGCCGAACGAGACGAGAGCGAGGAGCGTGCCGACCAGGAGTGCTTGCATGACATCAGAAATTATGGAACCTTGCCACCTACGTCAAATCATATGAGCTCCCCGCAGACAGATCCCAAGTACAACCCGCCGAGCTTCTGGCCCAAGCACGCGAGTGTCCCCCCGCCAAAGCCGGTTCGCGGAACGCGACTCACCGTCCTCGGCTGCGGAACGTCGGCCGGCGTACCGCTGCTCGCCTGCAAGTGTCGCGTGTGCGCCTCGAAGAATCCGCGCAACAACCGCACGCGCGCGAGCGTCACGATCCAGGCCGGCGCGACCACGTTTCTCATCGACACGTCGCCCGACCTGCGCGCGCAGGCGCTGCGCAACGAGGTCCACTGGATCGACAGCGTGCTCTTCACGCACCCCCATGCCGACCACATCCACGGCCTCGACGACCTCCGCAACTACAACTACCTCATGGCCAGAAGCATCCCCTGCTACGGCAACCAGTGGACGCTCGACGAGCTCACCGAGCGCTTCAGCTACATCTTCAATGAGAACACCCAGCTGGGCGGGGGCAAGCCCATGCTCACCCTCCAGCTCATCGAAAAACGCATTAAAATCAAAGGGGTTACCGTTCAGCCCCTCGAGCTGCTCCATGGTCAGATGCCGGTCTTGGGATACCGCATCAATGACGTTGCTTACATTACGGACTGCAGCTATATTCCTGACCGAACTTTTAGGTATTTGAAAGGTTTGGAAGTGCTGGTGCTCGACTGCCTTCGTCCGGCGGCCCACACCACGCATTTGAGCGTCGAAACCGCTCTGGCTTTCGCGAAGAAGATCGGTGCCAAAAAGACCTTCTTCACGCACATGGGCCACGAGATCGAATACAAGAAATTCGCGCGTTCGCTTCCGCGCACAATGTTTCCCGCTTACGACGGACTGGTCGTAAGTACCTAAACCGGAGGGTTCCACATGATCGTCGGCGTACCTAAGGAAATCAAAAACAACGAAAACCGCGTGGGCATGGTGCCTTCGGGCGTGAAGGCCCTGAAGCAGCACGGCCACACCGTCCTCGTCCAGAGCCATGCCGGCCACGGCATCGGCGTGACCGACGACGACTTCCGCAAGGCGGGCGCGACGATCATCGAAACCCCCAAGGAAATCTTCGCCAAGGCCGAGATGATCGTGAAGGTGAAAGAGCCGCTTCCGGAAGAGTACAACCTCCTCCGCGAAAACCAGATCCTCTACACCTACCTGCACCTCGCGCCGGCGCCGCAGCTGACCAAAGCGCTCATGGAGCGCAAGGTCTCGGCGATCGCCTACGAAACCATCCAGCCTGAAGACGGCTCGCTGCCCCTGCTCACTCCGATGTCGGAAGTGGCCGGCCGCATGTCGACCCAGATCGGCGCGCACTGCCTCGAGAAGGCCAACGGCGGCAAGGGCGTGCTCCTCGGCGGCGTTCCGGGCGTTCCTCGCGCGAAGGTCACCGTCATCGGCGGCGGCGTGTCGGGCATCAACGCGGCGAAGATCGCTCACGGCATGGGCGCGCTGGTCAGCATCCTCGACGTCAACGCCAAGCGCCTCGAGTATCTCGATCACGTCTTCGGCGGCAACGTCCAGACGCTCTTCTCGAACTTCGAGAACATCGAAAAGGCCGTTCGCGAAGCCGATCTCCTGATCGGCGCCGTGCTCGTCCCGGGCGCCAAGGCCCCGAAGCTCGTCAGCAAGGAGCTCGTCTCCGAGATGAGCCCGGGCTCGGCGATCGTCGACATCGCGATCGACCAGGGCGGCTGCATCGAAACCATCAAGGCCACCAGCCATGACAACCCGACGTACACGGTCGACGGCGTGATCCACTACGCCGTTCCGAACATGCCGGGCGCCGTGGCCCGCACGTCGACGTACGCGCTCACCAACGTGACGCTCAAGTACGCCCTCATGCTCGCCGACATCGGCTTCAAGGACGCCATCGCCAAGGACGCCGCGCTCTACAAGGGCGTCAACGTCTATAACGGCAAGGTCGCCTACCTGCAGGTCGCCAAGGATCTTGGGCTGCCGTACGAAGCGGTTCGCATTTAGTCGTTTTATAAAGAAGGGCGGGACTCGCATTCGCGGGTCCCGCCTTTTTTATTTTGTGGGGTGTGGCGTCGGGGCATGGGCCATGGGGGTAGTCTTGAGGGGAACCACTTTTGTTGGTCACCCACAACACCCATGCCTCGATGCCGCACGCCTACCCCCATGGCCCATGCCCCAACGCCACATGCCCACCCCCATGCCCCAACGCCTCAATCCCTCCTACAACTCCGCCATGACCCATGTATAATTATCCAAGATGGCTGACGACGACGAAAGCACAGAAGAAAAACCAAAATTCAAGCTGCCCAGCCCGCAGATCATGCTGGTCGTCGGGAACTCGCTGCTCGTCCTGACGGCGCTCGCCACGATGGTTTACACGAAGCTGATCTACCAGCGCCCGCCGATGAACGAAGAGACCGAGATCGAGCGTCAGGTCGAAGAGTCGAAGAAGCCGATCGAGCCTACCGACCATCCGCTCGTCACCTTCGATCAGATGACGGTCAACATCGCGATGACATCGGGCAAAGCCCATTTTGCGACGGTCACGCTCGCGCTCGAGTGCCGCGACGGCGAGGCGGCGAGCCTGGTCGGCGCCAAGCGCGCGGCCATCACCGACAAGCTCATCGCGTCGCTTGGGAAACGCCAGCTCACCGAGCTCAACACGATCCAGGGCAAGCTGCTGCTCAAAACCGAGCTGCTGCGCGAGTTCAACACGCTCACCGCCGCGGGGAGCGTCACCGACCTCTTCTTCCCTACGTTCGTGCTTCAGTAACGCCGGTTAGAACGTGACTCCGACCTTCACCTGCGAGGCGAACATCATGTCGGTGTCGAGCTTGGCGACGCCCGGAAGGTTCGCGAAGGAGTAGTACGCGCCCGGGAACCAGAAGCCGACGTCCCAGCCCACCGAGATGTTCTCGTCCCAGCGAAAGCCGACGCCGAGGTCGCCTTCCCAGCCGAGAAACGACGACTGGTTGTCGCGGGCGTTGAAGAACTGCCGGCGCGAATAATTGTAGAAACGGCTGCCCGACTGCGCGACCTCCGAGGCGAAAGCGAAGACGAGCGTCGACTTGAGCGTCCACTTGTCGAGCTTGAGCTGCGGATTGAGCGCGACGTAGTTCGCGTTCACGATCTGGTTGTCGTACGGGTTGTTGAGGTTGGCCGAAGAGACCGTGTCAGGATTGTTGTTGGTCAGGCCGTAGAGGTTGTAGTTGAACATCACGAGGCCGAGCTTGTAGTCCTTGTTCAGGTAGATCGCGCGAAACTTCGTGTCGCCGAGCTGCGTGGGCTGTTCGCCGGGAACGTGGCCGGCCTTGAGGCCGATGTCCCACAGATCCGACGTGTAGCCGCCTTCGAACAGGAGCGCGAAGGTTTTGTAATCGAACTCGTTCTGGCCGTCGAGCGCGCCGAGGCTGCCGTTGAAGAGCGGAAGCTCGCCGCCGATCCAGAAGTGGCCCCACTTCTTGCGCGAGTAGAAGTCGAAGATGTTGAAGTTGATTCGCGTCGAGCCGAGGCCGGTGCGATTGAAAAGGATCGAGCGCTGCGCGGTGTTGCCGTTGCGCTTCGTCCACATCATGCCGAACTCGAAGTCTTCTTCCGAGTTGTCGTACTTCACCGCAAGCTCGTAGTCGGTCACGTCGTCGTTGCCCTGGATGACGTTGCCGGCCGCGTCCTGGGCGCCGGCGACGTTGTTGCCGAGAGCGACCTTGACCAGCGCGGGGGAGATCGAGAAGTTGCCGAACTTGCTCGTGAGACGAATCATGTCGCCCGTGCTCTGGAAGCGGTCGAAGAGGGCGTCGCCCGAGTTCCAGATCGCGCCGAGACCCCAATGGCGAGGCGCGCGACCGAGCTCGATGGTGCCGAAGTCGGTGATGAGGTTGGCCCAGAAGCGCTGCGCGGTGATCGAGAAGCCGTCCTTCTGCGAGCCCGTGAAGTTGAACTTTTCGTCGCCGCTGCCCGGATAGCCGCGTCCCATGAAGCCGAAGGCAGGGCTGCCGATCTGGAGCTCGCTCTTGATGTTGAGGCTGTCGTTGACGACGAGCTTGGGCTTCAGGCGGAGAAAAGCCTCGTACCAGACGACGTTCTTTTCGCCGGCGCCGCCGACGTAGGGGCCACCCGCGGAGCTGTAAACCGGATCGTTGTCGTAGCCGGGCCTCGACCTACTGAGCTGGTAGTCGTTAAGCCAGTTGTTGTCGAACCAGAACTGTCCGCTCCAGTCGAGCTGGACGGCACCGGCCGGCTTCGCAGCAGCCGCAGTAAGACCGACGATCAACAGCGCTACGCTGATCCATTTGTTCATTGCTTTGTTTCCTTTTAGTTTGTCTGAAGTCACACTAACCGTATAAGTTAGTCAAGACCTATGACCGCGAGAAGAAAACGCAAAACGCTCCTTAGCATCGTCAGTTGGACCCTCGTCGCGGGCTTCGTTTCGTTCGCCGCGCTCTTGTTCTACTGCGACTCGCTCTTCAAAGAAGACGTGAAGCAGCTCATGGGCGAGACGCCGCGCAGCCAACCCTCGGTCATCTACTCCGACGTCTACCTCCTGAAAAAAGGCGCCCTCTACGAAGACTCATTCCTGACAGAACGACTCAAGGAACTCAGAATCGACTTTCAAGAAAGCCCTGAGCACGTCGAGTGGAAAGGGCGTTCCTTCGACTATCCCGAGTCGCTGCTCCCGACGGGCTCGCCCGCCCGCGTTGCTCCCGACGAGCCCGTAGCCATCGAGATCAAAGATGGACGCGTCGAGTCGATCTCGATCGGCGGCAGGCCTTCCGACGCCGTCGCGCTCGAGCCGCTGCAGGTCGCCACGCTCGCCGGGGCGAAACGCTCCATCAAAAACTACGTCGCTTACGCCGACATCCCGGCGCGCATGCGCCTCGCGTTCGTGTCGGTCGAGGACCAGCGCTTTCTCGAGCACATGGGTTTCGATCCCCGCAGCCTCGGCCGCGCGATCTTCGTGAACCTTCGCCATGGGCACCTGAGCCAGGGCGGAAGCACGATCACCCAGCAGCTCGTCAAGAACCTCCTCGCGACGCCGCAGAAGACCTTCTTCCGCAAGCTGAAGGAGCTCGTGCTCGCCATCATGATGGAGCGCTCGTACACGAAGGACCAGATCCTCGAAAAGTACCTCAACGAGGTTTACTTCGGGCAGGTCGGCTCATTCGAGGTCCACGGCGTGGCCGAGGCGGCGCACTACTTCTTCAACAAGTCGCTCGACCAGCTCACGCTCGGCGAAACCGCGCTGATCGCGGGCCTCGTACGAGGGCCCGTCGTGTACTCTCCTTATAAGCATCTCAACGCCGCCCTCGAGCGCCGGACCGTCGTGCTCAAGAAGATGCTCCAGCAGGACGTCATCGCGCAGGACGAGTACCGCGAGGCGCTCGCGCAGAAGATCACCGTCGTGCCGCCGTCGCTCGCCAACAACCACGCGCCTTACTTCGTCGACTACGTGAAGTCGCAGGTGATGGAGGAGGCCGAAGACCAGACCTGGGGCGGGGACCTGAGCTCCGAGGGCCTGCGCATCTTCACGACGATCGACCTGCCGCTTCAGCGCCGCGCCGACGCCGTCGTGGCGGCATCGGTACGCGAAGCCGAGGCCCGGTACAAGATCGCGCGCCCGCTCCGCCTCGAGAGCATCCTCGTCGCCGCCGACCCGGCCTCGGGCCACGTGCGCGCGCTCGTGGGCGGACGCTCCTACGCCGAGACCACCTTCAACCGCGTCCTCAACATGAAGCGCCAGGTGGGCAGCACGTTCAAGCCCATCGCGTATCTCGCGGCGCTGCTCAAGGGAGTCGATAGCCAGGGGCGCCCGATCAGCGGCGCCTACATGATCGAGGACTCGCCTTGGACCTATAAATTCGGCCCCGGGCAGAAGAAGAGCTGGAGCCCTCACAACTACGAGCGCGGCTACCGCGGCAAGATCACGTTGCGCGAGGCCTTCGCGAACTCGATCAACATCCCGATGGCGAAAATCGGCACCGACATCGGCATCGACAACGTGATCGACGTCGCCCACAAGCTCGGCATCACGCAGCCGCTCCCGAACGTGCCTTCGCTCGTGCTTGGCTCGGTCGACCTCAACCCGATGGAGCTGCTGCAGGCGTACTCGACGATCGCCAATCGCGGCGAGCGCGTCGAGCTGACGACAGTGCGCGCGATCGTGCGCGAGAACGGCGAGCCGCTCGCGCATTTCGAAAGCCGGCGCGAGCAGGAGATCGAGCCCCGGTACGTCGACCTCCTCTCCGATCTGCTCGGCACCGTCGTCAAGGAGGGCACGGCCAAGCTGATGCCCACGCTCGGCTACTCGAAGCCCGCGCACGGCAAGACGGGCACGACGAACTTCGCGCGCGACGCCTGGTTCGCGGGCTTCTCGCAGGGGCTCGTGGCCGTGACGTGGACCGGCTTCGACGAGCTCAAGACGCCCGACTCCGAGGACGAGGAAGGCGCCAGGAAATTCAAGTCGCCGGCGCTGCTGACCGGCGCGGGCGCGGCGCTCCCGACCTGGGCGCGCTTTTTCGCCGCGGCGAAGCCGGCCAAGACCTTCGATCCCGAGACGCCCTACGATTCTTCGCTGGAGCGAATCAAGACCGACCGCTCCACCGGGCTGCGCGCGAAGTCGACGTGCCCGTCCGAGCTGGTTTACGACGAGCTTTTCCTGCCCAACACGGCTCCGAGCGCCGACTGCAACCTCCACTGACGGCGGAAGAACCGGAATAGTCCCGGGCGGATCGCCCCGCCGGATTTCAAGCACTCCGCACCGGCCCGGCTGAGATATAATGATGGGCGGGGGTCCCATGCCTTTTCTGCTGCTTGCGTTCACGCTCGCCACCGCCGTCGCGCACGCGGCGCCCAACCACGCTCTCGTGGTGGGCGGCGGCTGCGAGGAGAAAGACGCGCACAACACGTCCGACGGCGAGTACGGCGACAAGACCGGGGCGAGCAAGGGCCACTACAACCTCTTTCGGCCCGAGTTCGAGACGGCTTACCATGCGCTGAGCTCGAACGGCTGGGACACGACGGTGCAGTACGACTCGTCGGCGTGGGAAAAACCGGTCCCCGGAGCCGTCGCCTCCAACAAGAAGGCCTTTTTCGCCGCCCTCGAGCGTGAGATCGCGAACCCCGGCGAGCAGTTTCTGCTCGCGATCTCCAGCCACGGAAGCCCGGCGCCGCACTTTTTCTGCCTCGGCGACGGCACCTATATGTACGTCAAGGACATCGCCCCGTATCTGAAGAGGCTCAAGGACAAGGGCGTGAAGGTCGCGGTGCTCGACGGCTCCTGCTACTCGGGCAACACGCCCGACGACCTCGCGAGCCTCGGCGTGTGCACGATGTCGGGCACGAACCCCAACACCACCGGCGCGGGCGACATGATCTGGCCCTACGTGTTCGGCCTGGGCTACAAGCCTGGCGAGAAGGTGCGCAGCTACTACACGACCGAGCTGCCCCCGGGCGCGCCCGACCTCGACCAGAGCGGCGGCGTCTCGGCGGCCGAGGCGTTTCAATACGCGCGCCTGCACATGCGCGACTTCATGATCCCCCGGACGTCGGACTGCAAGCTGAGCGACCACAAGCTGCGGCAGCTCCTCGACGGCGCCGATCCTTTTCTCCGCACCGAAGGCAGCCTGCGCCAGGAAACGTTGGATGCTTCGGAGACGGCGCGCGCGACTCTGGCCCAGGTTTGCTTCCTGCAGAAAGCGGCGGACGGGTTCCAGGCGGTGCTCGACTCGTTCGACCACTCGAAAAAAGTCGACGTCTACACCCAGCTGCTCGCGCTGGGCTACCCCGCCGACGCGAATGCGTCGAGCCTTCCGGCGCACCTGAAGCAGAAAGTGGGCGAGCTCGGCGCGCTCCTCGAGTCGGTCAAGCCGCTGCAGAACGAGGTCGATGCGGCCTTCGCCGCGAAAAGCCCGCTTTCAGCCGAGCTCAAAAGCAAGATCAGCGCCGCCACCAGCAAAGCGGGCGATCTCAAGACGGCCATCTTCGCCGATCTGCGCCCGCTCATCCACATCGCCTGCGCGCGCGAGCGCCTCGACCATCCGGCGGCGAATCGGCCGTGCGAGTCGTTCAAGCTCTTTCCGGCGAGAAAAGGGTCATGATCGCGTTGCTCCTTTCGCTGGCCGCAGCCGCCTGGGCCGGGATCCCGGTCGACGACGGAGCCTACGAGCTGGTCGCGGTGGTCGAGCGCTGCGCCCCCTCTCCGTCGGGCAAGAGCGCCGGCCTCTGCGCGATCGTCGGCAAGGGCACTCGCTCGCAGCGCGTGCTCTCGCTCAAACCCTCGCCCTGGGACGAGTCGCTGCGCTCGGCTCCGGGCCTGCGCCTGATTCTCAGGGGCTCGCTCAAGGGGTCGGGCTTCACCATCGAGCAGGCTCCGAAAATCCATCGCGAGACCGTCGACGAGCTGATCGCGGCGCCAGATCCGATGAAGAAGCTCTGACGTCCTACGGCTGAACCAGCAACGCCTCGCAGCCGCTGATCGTCACCTCGAGCGACGCCATCGCCGGATGCACCGACTCGAGCGCGGCGATCGTCGGCCCCTGGTCGTCGAGAAACGCGACCGACACGATTTTTTCGTCGACATGGCTGCTTTCGTATTTCGTCACCGCGTCAGCCTTCAGCACGCCGACCTTCTCGTTCGAATAGCCGACATGGAAGATGCCGTCGATCGGAAGCCCGGCCGTCGCGATCTGTTCGCCCGACTGTTTGGCGTAGTTGCGGTGGCGCGCGGTGATATAGACGATGCGCGCGCCAAGACTCTTCCAAAGCAGGATCTTCTCGACAACCGGCTGGTGGAGATGGTCACGCAGGTGGATGCCCGGACGTTTCCAGTTTTTCTTGAGATACGCCATCGCGTCGCTGATGACCTGCTCGCGGGCACGAACCTCCAGGCCCGCGGCGGTCACCGCTTTGCGGACCAGCGGCTCGCGCTTCGCGTAGGGAATGTCGCCGGGACGAAGATGACTGAAGTAGCTCGTGCCCGAGATCGCGTCGAACTCGCGCAGCAGAAACTCGTAGCGCCCGGAGTTGACGAAGACCGTGTCGTCGAGGTCGACGTAGACGACCGGCACCAGCTCGCTCGCGACCATCGCGCGCACGCGGGCGGTGATCGCGTCGAGCGCCTCGAGCGAGAAGGGTGCGCCCCAGGCCGCGACCGTGAAAAGCGCGCTCGCGAGCAGCATCATTATAGGGACACGGCGGCGGTGCATGGACGGAGTTATATAATGGTTGACTGATTTAATCAACAAATGGGGTCATAATGGCACTTTCTACTCGGTGCTCAAACTTTCAACAGGATTGAAGAAATGACCTGTGCCGGGATATGCGAAAATCATTAATAAAATCAGCCTTGTTTATGCGGTGTCAAAATGGCATACCCCTTGCTGATAGCTTCCCGCTCGTTTCCAAGGAGCGAGCAAACCCATGCTTGAACGGCTGAAACAACTCTTCGAATCTCCATCGGCAAAGCTCCTGCTGCTCGCGGTCGGCGCGGGCGCGGCTTTGACGTTCGTTCTGCAGACGTTCGACATGAACCTTTTCGAGGCGCACCTCTATGACTTCCGCATGCGCCACAAGGGCGACCATCAGATGGTCGAGCACACCGTGCTCGTCAAGATCGACGACAAGACCGTCGAGCGCCTCAACGAGTTCTCGCCGCTTTCGATGAAGCAGCACGTGAGCTTGCTGAAGCTCCTGAGCCAGGGCCATCCCAAAGCCATCGCCTATTTCATCAACTTCAACGACAGCATCACGGCCGAAACCACGAGCGACAGCTCCAAGCCGGCGGAAAATCCCGCCGAGTCGTTCGTCCAGGTCGCCGACTCGCTCTACGCGTCCGGCACGCCGGTCATGCTCGGCACCGACATCGACGTCACCGGCGAGGTGGTCCCGCCCTTCCCGCTTTCGAAGCTCCCGCACCGCGTGGCGACCATCCACAAGGACGGCACGACGTTCTCGGAAGACAAGGTCACCCGCCGCGCGCTCTTCTCGATCTACGACGAGCCGGTGCTGCACGTGCAGCTCGCGAGCCTGATCAACGGCAAGACGGCGCCGACCGACTACCGCGGCATTTACCATATGCCCGACGTCGACGCGAACTTCTTCCTGATCAACTACGTCGGCCCGACGCAGGACGACCAGCAGCGCTTCACCGAGATCAGCGCGATCGACATCCTCGACGGCAAGGTTTCGCCGAGCGTCTTCCAGAACAAGCTCGTGCTCGTGGGCACGAAGACGAAAGAAGACTCGAACGACTACGTCTATACGCCGTACTCGCGCCAGATCTTCACGAACGCGAAGCTCACGATCCACGCCAACATCATCGAGACGCTCATCCACAACAACGCGATCATGCGCGCCTCGCGCATGTTCGACGTGATCCTCACGCTCGTGCTCACGAGCCTGATCATCGCGATGGTGTTTCGCACGAGCCCGATCCGCGGCGTGGTCTTCACGACCGTCTGCGCGCTCGTCATGATGGCCGCCGCCCTGGCCGCCTTCCGCTGGGGCAACGTGTGGATCTGCCTCGCCCATACGCTGCTCGGCATCTTCTTCGCCTATTACGTGTTCGTGCCGTACCGCCTCATCATGGAGTACAAGCAGCGCTGGCAGTTCCAGAAGAAGCACGAGGTGCTCGTGCAGGTCGAGGAGCTCAAGGGCAACTTCATGAGCCTCATCACGCACGACCTCAAAACACCGGTGGCGCGCATCCAGGGCATGGCCGAGGTGCTCGGCCGCTCGGGCGCCGACCCCAAGATCGTCAGCGAGATCCTGGGCTCGACCGACGAGCTCAACCGCTTCATCACCAGCATCCTCGAGCTCGCCAAGATCGAGTCGAACCGCATCCAGATCGCCAAGACGTCCAAAGACGTCAACAAGATCATCGAGGACTGCGTACACAAGTTCGAGTTCCAGACGCGCGCCAAGAAGATCACGCTCGCCACCGATCTCGAGCCGCTGTTCCCGATCCGCGTCGACGTGCCGCTCCTTACCAAGGTGATCTCGAACCTCATCGACAACGCGATCAAGTACTCGCCCGAAGGCGCGCGCGTGACCATCGAGTCGCGCGAATCGACCGAGCAGCCCGGCTTCCTCGAGATCACGGTCACCGATACCGGCCACGGCATCGGCCCCAAGGACCTCGACAACCTTTTCGCCAAGTTCTATCGCCCGAAGAACGACATCACGATGCAGACCAAGGGCACCGGCCTGGGGTTGTACCTCAGCCGCTACTTCGTGGAGCTCCACAACGGAACTCTCACGGCCGAATCAGTCGAAGGCAAGGGCAGCATGTTCACCATACTGCTGCCGCTTGACGAGACCGAGATCCTGAACGCAGCCATACCCCCCGCCGACCACGATGGTGAGACGGGGCTTTTCAAAGGAGATAACGCCTATGTTTAAAGTACTCGTTGTTGATGACGACAGCGGCCTTCGCCTCACCGTGACCAGCGCGCTCGGAGAAGCGCACTACATGGTCGACCAGGCACAGGACGGCGAGGAAGCCGTCAACAAGGTTCGCGCCAACAGCTACAATCTCGTGCTCCTCGACGTGAACATGCCCCGCATGAGCGGCATGGAAGCGCTCAAGCAGATCAAGGCGTACGACCCCTCGATCATCGTGATCATGCTGACCGCGTACGCCAACGTGCGCGACGCGATCGAAGCGACGAAAGAAGGCGCGTACAACTATCTCGAGAAGCCGATCAAGGCCGAGAACCTCGTTTACCTGATCGACAAGGCCCTCAAGGCCCACAACATGGTGAAGTCGATCTCGTTCTCGGCGCCGGTCATCAACCTGCCGGGCGGCACGACTTTCGTGGGCCAGAGCTCGGAGATGAAGAAGGTGTTCAACGTCATCGACAAGCTCTCGCGCGTCGAGACGGCCGTGCTCATCCGCGGCGAATCCGGCACGGGCAAAGAGCTCGTCGCCAACGCGGTCCACTACAACGGGCCGAGAAAAGACGAGCGCTTCGTCACGGTGAACTGCTCGGCGATTCCCGAGAACCTCATCGAGAGCGAGTTCTTCGGCCACGAGAAGGGCGCCTTCACCGGCGCGGACTCGCGCAAGATCGGCAAGTTCCAGTACGCCGACGG
>JACQAX010000155.1 GCA_016194795.1 Deltaproteobacteria bacterium
TCGGCCAGCACGTCGCGGTCGACGGCGATGCCGTTGCGCTCGACGTGCGCGAGCACGATCGCCGTGGGCATCTCGACCTCGTCGAAGAGCTTCGCGAGGCCTTTGGCGCGCAGGTCGGCCGCGAGGGGCTCGTACAGATTGCGCGTCGCCCAGGCGTCGAGAGCGCCGTAGCGCGCGGCCTCGCTCAGCGGCACGAGCGAGAAGTCGGGACGTTCGCCCAGCACTTCCTTGAAGTCGCCGACGGTGGCGTTGAGATAGCGGGCGGCCAGCGCGTCGAGGCCGTGCTTCTCCTCGGGGTCGACGAGATAGTGCGCAAGCATCGTGTCGAAGAAGCCGCCGCGCGGCCGCTCGAGCTCATGGCCCTCGTTGAGGAGCACCTTGTAGTCGTACTTGAGATTCTGCGCGACGATCGTCTTGCCGCCCGCGAGGCGCGCGAAGTCGGCGACGAGCTTTTTTACCGGCACCTGGTCGGCCGTTCCGTCCCCCTGGTGGCGCACCGGAATGTAGAACGCCTCCTTGCCGTCGCCGCAGAGGCTCATCCCCACCATCTCGATCTCGGTGGTGCGGTCGCCGCGCGTCTCGGTATCGAAGGCCACGACTTCGTGGCGCTCGAGCTTCTCGAGACAGTGGTGCCACTCCCGCTCGTTGGCGACGAGGGTGATCTGGGCGGCGTCAGTGCCGGACGAGACGGAGATGCGGGCGGCGTCGGTGGGCGTGGCCTCCGACCCGGGCGATGCCGCCGTCGGCGCGGCGGGCGCGCCGGCGAGGTCGGCGTACTTCTTGGCGAGCGTCTTGAACTCCATCTCCTGGAGGAAGGCGACGAACGAGGCCGGGTGCGCCTCGGGCGCGCGAAAGCTTTCGAGCTTGAGGCCCGCGCACGAGCCGCCGACCTCCGGGTGCACGGTGGCGAGCTTCTTCGAAAGGCGCGCGCTCTCGGCGTGCTCGACGAGCGCGTCGCGCGCCTTGCTCGGCTTCATCTTCTCGGTCTTGGCGGCAGCCAGCACCTTTTCCATCGAGCCGTACTCGTGGATGAGCTTGGTGGCCGTCTTGGGCCCGATCCCGGGCACGCCGGGGATGTTGTCGGACGTGTCGCCGATCAGCCCCAGATAATCGGTGACGAGCTCGGGCGGAACGCCAAGCTTCTCCTCGACCTCTTTCGGCCCGTAGGTGATGTCCTTCATCGTGTCGAGCACGACGACGCGCTCGCCCACGAGCTGCATGAGGTCCTTGTCGCCGGTGACGATCGTCACGTCGCACTTGGGGAAGCATTTGACGAGCGTGGCGATGATGTCGTCGGCCTCGTATCCTTCCTCGGCGAGCTTCTGAAGGCCCATCGCCTCGACCACGCGGTGGATGTGATCGAACTGGGGGATCAGGTCGTCGGGCGGCGGGCCCCGGTGGGCCTTGTAGTCGGGATAGAGCTCCTTGCGGAACGTCGGCTTCGGGGTGTCGAAGACGCAGGCGACGTAGTCCGGCTTGTGCTTCTCGAGCACCCCCAGGAGCATCGTCGTGAAACCGTAGATCGCGTTCGTCGGAAAACCTTTCGAGGTGGACAGGCTGCGGATCGCGTAAAACGCGCGAAAGATGAGCGAGCTGGCGTCGATCACGAAGAGCTTCGGGTGCGATTTGGGCATGCGCATAATCCACACGATTTCGCCGGATCGCGCAAGGCTCTTGTCGGCTCCTCTAATGAGGGCCGACGTCGAGGAGAATCGGGCGCCGGACGAGCGGCCCCGCCGCGGCGGGAGCCGTCGCGGTGGTACCGGCGGCGTTCGTCACCGTCGAAGGCGGGCTTGTCGCGCCGGTGCCCGCCGGTACCGATCCCGAAGACGCACTGACCGTGGTCGTCACGTTGATCGGCGCGGGAACCGCCGGTGCCTGCGGCGCGGCGGCGGCCGGTGCTCGCTTGCCGGCTTGCGGTCCCTGCGGGAGCGCCGGCGCTCCCGGCGCCTTGCGCTCGACCGTCTCGAACTCCTGCGCGGCGGTGACCGGCGCGGCCGCCTCGTCGGCCGCCTCGACTTCAGCAGTGGGCGGATCGCGTTGCGGCAGCGTCATCCGGCGGGGCGGCCGGCGCGGCGGCCGGAAGCCAGCGGGCTCGGACGAGAAAAGATCGTCGAACACGTGCTGCTCTCCGGGAACCTGGCGCGTCCCCTTGGCGAAGGAGTAATCGAAGTCGTCGTCATCGGCGGAGTCCTCGGCCCAAGCGGATGTCGTGGCCGCCACCGAAGCCAACAGAGCCAGCGCGATCGTGAGTAAAATCCTGCGACCCCACATAACCTCATTATATCTCATGGGATGGTCTCGAAGCGCCGCTTGATTTCAAGCACCTGGTTCGCTACGAACATCCTATGCTTGCGATCCGGCACGAGCTCCTCACCTTCGCCCCGGCCTCTGAAATCTTCTCGGCTCTCACCGAGCAGAAGCGCCTGCGCCTCTGGCTCACGCCCGACGTTTTCGCCGAGCCCGTGGCCGGCTCGAACGCCCGCGTCGAGTGGCAGGGCTACGGTTGGACGCTTGTCGTCGAGATCACGAAGCTCGAGCCGGGGCGACTGGTCGAGTGGCGTTGCATCGATTCGAACGTCCACGGCTCCGACGCGTGGATCGACTCGGTGGTGCGCTTCGAGATCCAACCTCAGGGCGAGAAGACGAGCAGATTGGTTTGCTCGCAGAACGTCGACGAGGAGTTCGACCTCTGGAAGCAGCCGCTTGCGAGCCTCAAGGAGTATCTCGAAACCGGAATCGGCCACCCCTACCGTTCTTAGAAGTTCTGGTGTATTACGACGCCGGGGGTACTTCGAATGCTGAACGCGCTTTTCGTCCTGCTTGCCGGCCTCTCCATTTCTCCGCTGACCCTGAGCGCCCACGCCGGCGATCCCACGGCGGTGCCACCCATCATCGATGCCGACGCCGTCGATCGCGCCGTCAACCCGTGCGACGACTTCTACAAGTTTTCCTGCGGCAAATGGCTGAGCGATCTCAACATGCCCGGCGAGAAGTCGACCTACTTCCACCAGTTCACGGCGCTCGAGGACCAGACGCAGGGCGCGATCCGCACGCTCATCGAGAACGCGCCCGCCGACGGCAGGATCGCGAAGTTCTACGCGAGCTGCATGGACGAGTCCTCGGCCCACACGAGCGGCCTGGGGATGCTCGCCGAGGCCTTCGCGCGCATCGACGCCGCGATCGCGCCGACCGAGCGCGCGGCGCTCCTGGCGCAGCTCCACCTCTCGGGCGCCAACGTGCTTTTCGGCTTCGGCCCCGCGCAGGATTTGAACAACGCCGCCCAGGTGATCGGGTTCGCGTCGGAAGGCGGAATGAGCCTGCCCGAGCGCGACTATTATCTGAAGAACGACGCCAAATCGGTCGAAACCCGCACCGAGTTCGTGCGCCACGTCTCGCGCTCGCTCGTGTACGCGGGCGCCGTGCGCTCCGTCGATGACGGCGTCCGGTCGGCCGAGCGGGTTCTCGCCTTCGAAACCCAGCTCGCCTCCGCGGCCTACTCGCTCGAGGACCAGGGCGACCCGGCCAAGATCAACCACCCCATCGGAGTCGAGGGCCTGCGCCAGCTCGTCCCCGCGTTCGAATGGGAAACGTACTTCGCGACACTCGGCCTGGCCAAGCTTCCGGCGGCCCTCAACGTCACCGAGCCCGACTTCTTCGCCGCGGTGAACAAGCTCCTGCAGGAGACGCCGGCCGAAGACCTCCGCGCCTATCTCAAGTGGCACGTCGTGCAGCGCTCGGCTTCGCTCATCCCCGGCGAGCTCGAGGACGAGGCCTTCCGCTTCTGGCAGCGCTACCTGCGCGGCAAGAAGGCGAACGAGCCGCGCTGGAAACGCTGCGTGAGCGTCGTCGGCTCCGACCTCGGTGACGAGGTGGGCCGCACCTTCGTCGGCACGTTGAAAGACGCCGACCAGGTGAAGGGCTCGACGCGCTCGATGATCGAGCTCGTGAAGCAGATCTTCTCGGCGAACCTCGATCGCCTCGCCTGGCTCGACCAGCCGACGGTCGCCGCCGCGCGCGAGAAGCTCTCTCACGTGAACGACAAGGTGGCCTTCCCCGACGTCTGGAAGGACTACTCGAAGCTCGAGGTCGTGCCGACCCAGCTGCTGGCCAACGACGTGCGTGCCACCGAGCTCGAATCGCGCCGCTCGATCGCGAAGATCGATCGCACCGTTGATCGCGCCGCCTGGCAGATGCCGCCGTGGGAGATCAACGCGTACTACGATCCGTCGCTCAACGAGATCGTCTTCCCGTACGGCATTCTCCAGAGCCCGGTTTTCGACCTGCGCGCCAGCGACGCCGCCAACATGGGAGCGCTCGGCGCCACTGTCGGCCACGAGCTCACGCACGGCTTCGACAACGACGGCTCGAAATACGACGGCTTCGGCAACGTGAAGAACTGGTGGTCGGATGCGATCCGCGCCAAGTTCGAAGAAGGCACGAAGTGTCTCGTCGAGCAGGCCGACAAGTACGAGGTGCTTCCCGGCATGTTCGTCAACGGCACGCGCACCCTGGGCGAGAACATCGCCGACCAGGGCGGCACGAAGCTCGCCTATCTCGCCTACAAGCGGATGGCGGCAAACCGTCCCGCCGCCCCGGTGGTCGCCGGCTTCAACGAAGAGCAGCAGTACTTCGTCTCGTACGCCCAGTCGTGGTGCGCCAAACGCACCGACGAGTCGATGCGCCTGCAGCTCATCTCCAACGTGCATCCGCCCGAAGAGTTCCGCGTCAACGGCGTGCTCATGAACATCCCGGCGTTCGCGCAGGCCTTCGGCTGCGCGGACGGCTCAAAGATGGCGCCGAAAAATCGCTGCGCGGTCTGGTAAACGGCTCGACATTATTGGCCATCTCAATAGATGACCATTTTGATTGAGTTTTAGACGCGGCGCAGCTATAAGGAAGCCCTGATTTAGGAGCTTTCCATGTCGTACCCCAGACTCGTCTTGCTCGCCGTGGCCGTGCTCGGCCTGGCTTCGATGGCCGTGCCGGCGTTCGCCGTTCCCGTGACGATCGACGTCGGGGCCGCCGCCGGCGCTGACGCGATCTTCGTCCATTGGATGAATGTCGATCCGGCGATGGCCGACCCGGACTCGATGCGCCTGGCGGTGACCGCCGAGCCGTTCGCACCGGGCTTTGACGGCGGCTTGGGCGTGGTGCTCGGCGACGCCCGCGTGCTTCCGATGGAAGCGACGATCTCGAAGAACGTCTCCGGCGACAAGGTCGAGCTCACGCGCTTCAAGGCGGCGATCTTCCGCGCGACGATCGCGCAGCTTTTTCCCGCCGAGGTGCTCACGGTCTATCGCGACCTCGACCGCGGCATCGAATGGGGCGGCGACCTGCTCGGCCTGCGCATCCCGATCCGCGTCACGCCCGAGGGCGCGATCACCCTCTCGCCGGGCATGGAGCTTGGCGTGCGCCACTACACCGACGGCACGACCGGCGTGCACGCGTCGGCCGTGCTCGACGCCCGCGCCGTGACGACGCTCATCCAGGGCTGGCTTGACGCCGGCGTGCTCGCCCGCGTGCGCTACGATGCCGTGAGCGGCGGCCGCAGCGGCGACGAGGAGATGGCCTCGGGCTTTCTGTCGCTGGCGCTCGACTCGAAGAACCGTTTCTTCGCCCGCGTCTACGGCGGCATCGAGCGCGACGGCGCGCGCGCCGACCTCGGGCTTCCGACCGTCAACACCTTCCTCGGCGCCGGTCTCTTCGGCAACTTCAAGGGAAACTAAGATGGGAGAACGGAACATGAAAACTCTGCTCGCAGCGACGCTTCTCCTGACCAACCTCGCCGCGGCGAACGCGGCGACCCTTTCCGAAGAGGCGAAGCTCGTGTTCGTCAGCGCCTCGCGCGTCAACAACTCGTACGGCGGCTTCGGCGGCATCCCGGGTGGCAGCGGCCTCGGCACCACCCCCTCGTGCCGCCTGCTCGGCAACATCCTGAGCCTGAGCCTCGACAAGAGCGTGGCGCTCGCCGACGACCCCTCGCGCCACCAGAAAGACATGAAGTCGCGCGTGGAAGAGGTTTTCCGCTCGGCCTTCATGCGCGAGATCACCGGACGCGTCGCCAACGTGCGCCGGCTCGCCTATCCCAACATCTCCGACGAGGACGCGCGCACCATCTACGTCCTCACCCACGACTGCACCCTCGACGCGGTCGGCACGGGCCCGGCCGTGATGCCGATCAAAGGCAACGGCGCCTTCAAGGCCACCTACCACGGCAAGACCGTGCCGTGGGTGCTGGTGATGAGCGACGCCGCCTGGGGCAAGATCGACGGCTTCGTCTCGCCCCACAGCATGAAGTACCACGTGCCCGAAGACGTGCTCGCCCACGAGCTCACGCACGGCATGACGGCCGATCTGCTCACCGACGCGAACATCAAGCGCTCCAACGACCAGAAGACCTCGAAGGTCGGCCACGACGTCAACCGCGTCTCCGACGGCTCGATCGCGTTCTGGGAGGGCCTGGCCGAAGGCGTCGAGGCCACCGTCGGCGAAACGCTCAAAGGCGCGTTCGCCTATCCGTTCTCGATGGACCCGGGCGTCTACGGTTTTTTGCTCGAGCGCCAGAGCCCGGTTCGCAACAACAAGATGGCCTTCGACGAGAAGGGCCTGCCCCGCACGGGCGGCGACCTCGTGAAAGCGGAAGGCTTCGTCGCGACGTTCATCTTCAAGCTCCTGAGCCGGCTCCCCTACACGCTCTCCAACGGCATCACGATCCGCGGCTGGCCCTTCATGGAGGTCGCGCGCCTGATCCACGACCAGCAGCCGACCAACGCCCGCGAGCTCATCGTGGCCGTTCTCAACGCGCCCAACGGCGGCGAAAAAGCCTCCGAGGAGTTTCTCCGTCTGAGCGGCCTCGCCACGTATTCCCGCGAAGCCCGCGCGCTGAGCGTCAGCACGATCAAGGCCCGGCAAGCGTTCTACGAGATCAGCGACAAGCTCCACGACGCGGCTTCGCCCGACCAGCTTGCCGTCGAGTACGCCAAGCGCCTGGCCGAGAAGAACGCGCTCGAGAAGCAATGGGCCGAGAAGTCCGAGCAGTGGGCCAAGGAAGCGCTCGCGGGAGCCCGCGGCAACATCCTGCGCCTGGCGTACTGAGGAAAAGACGATGGAGGCGCGCCACCGCCGAACCGCCGCGCGCCCCCTCGAGCTCGGCGCTCTCGTCGCCGCGCTCGCGCTCGCCTTGAGCGCCGCCGCGTGCGGCGGCGGCGACCCGTACGCCGAGGCCGCCCCCGCCTGCTCGTACGTCAGCTCGGGGACGGCGATCTGGAAACCCGATGGCCTGCCCGACGGCACTCCGCCCACGGCGTGGCAGGGCTCGTCGAGCCTCAAGCCCGAATGCAAGGCGGTGCTCGAGAAGCTGCTCCCCTTCGACGGCTCGTGGACGGACGCGCCCGACGGCCTCAAAGACCGCGTGATGGAGGCGTTCCAGGCGCTGCTCGCCTACCCGCTCGCGCTCCCGAACGAGAACCGGATCTTCGGCGTCGCGCCCTGGTCGTATCCCCTCGGCTTCATCGTCGAGATCCAGCGCGACGAGACTCCGATGAAGAGCCTGTTCAACCACGCTCTCTCCGTGGTCGACACCCTCCACCGCGTCCCGAGCCTCGGCCAGAAGAGCGCCCAGTGGACTCCCGACGACTACGTCCTGCTCTGGAACGGCGTGCTCACGATCGCCGACTCGTTCGCCGACCTCGGCCAGAATCCCTTCTTCACGACGCCGATCCAGCGCGCTTCGATTCTCGTCCACGAGGCCCACCACGGCGACGGCTACTTCCACCACCCGTGCGGCGACGAGCGCGGCTGGGAATGCGACTTCGATCTCAACGGCCCGTTCGGCTATGCCGCCCTCTACGACGTGATGGCGCTGCACGGGAGCGCGTCGTTTCTCTCCGACGACGACATCCGGTTTCTCTTCGCGCAGGCGTGCTCCAAGCTCAAGACGCGCTTCAACCACCTGCCGCCGGATCTGCAGGCGACGGTCGACGCGATCAGCGGCTGCTGGGACTTCTCGGCCGACGACATCGCCGCGCTCGAGGGCCTGAAACGCTGACCGCCCGGGCGCTGTGGTACAATGCGCTCATGGGGACGGGGACACTCCTGATCGCATTGCTGGTTTTTGGGCAGGCTCACGCCGCCGACGCGCCCGACGCGGGACCGACGCTTCCGCCGGCAGCGGAGAAAACGCTCGAGAAATGGCCGATTGCGACGCCCGATCCGGCCGGCTGCAAGGACGGCGCAGCCGGCGCGATCGCGCCCGGTCCCGAAAACTGCGGCATCCGCAAGCGCTACCTCGAGAGCAAGCTGGCAAGCCCGCTCAAGGTCGAGGACGCGGTCGATGCGGCCGTCGACAAGAACAGCAAGGTCGTGTTTTTCGGTGAAGACCATCTCTTCCCCGAAGGGCGCCGAGCCTACCCCGAGCTCTTCGGCCTCGTGAAGAAGAAGCTCCCGGAGGTCGACTGCATCTTCCTCGAGTGCAAGGACCCGAAGGGCACGAGGCAAAAAGCCATCGATCGCTATCTCGCGGGCAAGGGCTCCTACCCGGCGCTCAAGGACGCGATGGGCTGCTTCAACTCGACTCAATCCCTGCTCGACTTCGCCAAAAGCCAGCATCTCAAAGTCATTCCCGTCGACACCGAAGGCGGCCTCGATCCGCGCAACGAGTTCATGACCGATCAGATCGCGAAACGCCTCGACGCGAGCGCGTGCCATAAAGGCATCATGCCGGTCGGCAAACGCCACGTCTCCGGTGAGCGCTCGATCGCCGATCGGCTCAAGGCCAAGGGCATCGGCGTCTCGAGCCTCAACGTCCAGACGTCCGAGCGCGAGGACGAGGACATGGGCAACGAGTGGTACCGGCCTGACTGCGACTGGAATCCGCCGCGCCAAAAGGAGCGGCTCGGCTTTCTCACCCGCGATGCCGCCGGACCCACGATGGAAAAACAGCTCGTGCCCACGCAGAAGCCAGGCAGCTGGAATCGCTTCGACGCGACGATCCTGATCCCCGCAAGCCCGAAGCCGTGAGCGCGTTCAGCTTTTGGGCGCCTTTGACCCGCGCGGCGCCTCGACGACGTGGGTGTCGCCCATCACGTCTCCCAGGCGCCCGCCGTTGGGCAACGTCACCATGAGATAGACTTCGAGCGCGACGAGCGGAATGCCGAGCAGCACGAGGATGATCCAACCCCAGAACGGAATGATGCCGAAGAACGTCGCGACGCCGAGCGGAGCGTTGCGGATCACGCTCTCGCGCAGCGTGCAGGGCTCGTTCGTCTTGAGGTTCATCACCTTGAGCTGGAAGAGCCACTTGCCGAGGCTCTGACCCTTGTGCACGCCGTCGTGGACGAGCGTGTATCCGAATCCGAGCAGCACACCGACAGGATACGGAAGCACCACGCTGAGCAGGATGATGACGCAGAGGTCAACTCCCTTGGCGATGCAGCGCGTGAGCGTGCTGACCTTGGCGGTGTTCGCGATGGGGCGTTCGAGAACCAGGAACATACCTGGAATTGTCTCAGCTTTTCAAAGCCGCAGCAAGGATCGGGAGCATGAGCTCATGGTGCCCGGTGAACGTGAAGCCGCGACCGCCATTGGTGGTCGGGCGCTGCACGACGTTCACTCGACTGCGATAGGCCTGGATGAAGTCGAAGTTGGCCGTGCAGATTTTGTCCACCTTGAACTTGAGATTGCGCACCAAAGTGATCGATTTCAAAAAGACTTCGGGAAGAATCACGGCCGAGCCGAAGTTGACGTAGGCGCCGCCTTCGAGACCGGCCACCTCCTCGGCGAAGCGCATGAAGTCGCGATGGCTACCCAGCCCAAGAGCTGCCGGGTCGCACTTCGGGTGCATGTGGATGATGTCGGTGCCGATCGCGACGTGGACCGTCGCGGGGAGCTTGCGCTCGTAGGCTTGAGCGAAGAGCGAGAGGTTCTTGTACTCATAGTCGCTGGCCGCGATGTGCGCGCCGAGCGCTTCTCCGAGGCCCATCCCCTTGGCCACGCCCTTGTTGATCGCCTCGTTGACGAGGTCGCCCGTCTCTTTGGCCATCCCGAACTGGCCGCCGCCGAGCACGGCGTCGACGTCCTCGGAGGTCTTGCCGGCGAACGCCGTTTCGAAGTCGTGGATGAGGGCCGAGCCGTTGAACGCGATGCTCGTGATGAAGCCTTCATCCATCAGATCGATGAGGATCGGCGCCAGGCCCGTCTTGAGGACGTGCGAGCCCATCCCCCACATGATCTTCTTGCCGGATTTTTTCGCGGCCTTGAGCTCCACCACGAGATCGCGCAGATCGTCGGCGGCCAGAATGCTCGGCAGCGACTCGTAGAACTTGTGGAACGCCTTCGACGTCGCGGCGTCGAGGGGCTTGGCGAAGTCGCTCACCTCGACCTTGCTCGAGCGCCCCAGGAGCGAGTACGTTTCGATCTTCGCGAGATCAAGTTTTGACATAGTCGCTGGTGAGGTGGAACCGGTCCATGAGATCGACGAGCAGGTGGACGATGGTGATGTGCGTCTCCTGGATCATCGACGAGTTCTTTCCGAGCGAGACGTTGAGGCTGAGATCGCCCAGCTCTTTGAGCTTGCCGCCGCTGCCGCCGGTCATCGTGACGACGCGCAGGCCGTTCTTCTTGGCGGACTCGACCGCGCGCACGACGTTCTTGGAGTTTCCGCTCGTCGAGATCGCGATGATGAGATCGCCTTTGCGCCCCAGCGCTTCGACTTGCAGCCGGAAGATGTCCTCATAGGAGTAGTCGTTGCCGATGGCGGTGAGGGCGCTCGTGTCGGTCGTGAGCGCCACGGCCGGAAGCGGGCGCTTTCTTTCGACGAGCATGCGCCCGACCATTTCGGCCGCCATGTGCTGGGCGTCAGCGGCGGAGCCGCCATTGCCGAAAATCAGGATTTTGCCGTCATTTCGGACCGTTTCGCCCATCCATTGCGCCGCTTTCATCACGGCGTCGGTATGGGTGTTCCAGAAGTCCTGGCGGGCCTCATGGCTTGCCGCAATGGTCCGCTTGACATGCTCTAATTCATTCACATTATTAGTCTGAGACATTGGTTTCAAAGACTAGCAGAGGGCCGAACGCCTTCTCAAGGAGAGAATTGAAATGGCTTCCCAGAACGTGCTGACCGCGACCGACGCCGCTTTCGAGAGCGACGTGCTCAAATCGAACGTCCCCGTCCTCATCGACTTCTGGGCCGAATGGTGCGGCCCCTGCCGCGCGCTCGGTCCGACGATCGACGAGCTCGCCGACCAGTTCGCAGGCAAGGTGAAGGTCATGAAGATGAACGTGGACGAGAACCCGGGCGTGCCTGGAAAATATCGCATCCGCGGCATCCCCACCCTCATCATGTTCAAGGGTGGACAGGTCGTCGACCAGCTCGTCGGCGCCCATCCGAAGGCGACGATCGCCCAGCTGATCGAAAAAACGCTCTAAACCCCGTTTGCTCAGAATATCTACGCAGCGTGTAAATTTGACAGGAATTTCGCGGCTGCGTAGATTTTCCTCCCTATAATATCAGTGCCTTAACCTGGCACCCCCCTTGCTTTGTGCGTCGCGAATGTTTTATTCCAAGCGGCGCTGCACCCCCACCGCCCTCCTCGCCTGCCTGGCTCTTCTCGGAGCGGCCGTGGCCTTCTCGGCCTGCGCCTCCAAGGGCCAGTTCACGCCGTTCACCGAAGGGAGCGAGCTCAAGGAGTCGGCCCCCGAAGATGCGTCTCTCCTGATCGGCGTCGACCCCGCCAACGAGCTCTTCCACCAGCCCCGCTACGACGTGACGATCGGCTTCAAGGAAGGCCCCCACCGCGCGATCAAGCTGGGCTTCATCATGGACGGCGAGTTCCGCTTCAACACGAAGAACAAGGACACCGTGCAAGTCCTGACGTCGGTGAAGGACGGCCTCGTCGTCAAGACCGACGACGTGCTGCTCCAGGCGCTGATCGACCACGTCATCATCGCGATGAAGTACAGCCCCGAAATCAGCTACAGCAAGATCGGGCGCCGGATCACGCGCCAATACCGTCTTGACCTTTACCTGCTCGATGATGCCGAGCGCGTTCTGGGAAAGTACTCCGACACCCTCGAAGACAGTTCCGACTTCGACACGATGGGTGACGGCTCGCTTCTCGGCCAACGCAAAAACCCCGAACCCATGAGTCCGGCCGGCATCTTCCAATGGATGGCGAGTCGCGCTCAGCAATAAACGAGAGCGAGCCATGATCACGAAAACTTCCGTCGCCGTCCTCCTAGGCCTGTTGTCCGCGTTTTCCCCGGCAAGCGCCGCTCCGCCGCTCGAGCCCAACGAGCTGGGCCAGATCATGGTGCTCGAGTACCACCAGATGGGCCCGGGAGAGGGCCGCTGGCGCCGCACCTTCGAGCATTTTCGTGACGATCTCGCGGCGCTCTACGCGCGCGGCTACTATCTGACGAACCTCAACGACCTCATCGATCGCCACCTCGACGTTCCGAAGGGCAAGACTCCCGTCGTGCTGACGTTCGACGACTCGGCGCCCGGCCAGTTCAACACGATTCGTACGGCCGCGGGTGACGAGATCCTCGATCCGGGCTGCGCCGCCGGCATCATCACCGAGTTCAGCCGCCGGCACCCCGACTTCGGCCGGGCGGCGACCTTCTACATGATGCCGGACGCGAAGCGCGGCAACGCGCGCTCGAAGCTCCTGCGCGAGCTCGTCGCGCTCGGCTTCGAGATCGGCAACCACACGCTCACGCACCCGAGGCTCGACAAGACCTCGCGCGAGCGCACCGAGCACGAGATCGCCGGCCTGCAAGCGTGGGTCGAGCTGAACGTGCCCGGCTACAGGATCCGCTCGATGGCGCTGCCCTTCGGAATTTATCCGAAATGGAACGGCGTCATGATGGACTCGTGGGCCGCCGACGGAAAATCAGACGGTGTGACGTACCACCACGAAGCGTTGCTCGAGGTCGGCTCGGGCCCGATGCCCTCGCCGTTCTCGCGCAAGCTCAAGCTCCTGCACATCCCGCGCATCCAGGTGTGGGGAGACGCGCCGGCCGGGCAGCCCGTTTTCTCGTACTTCCTGCATTACTTCGATCAGCATCCGGAGGCGCGGTTCGTCAGCGACGGTGAGGCCGAGACGATCACTGTCCCTAAAGCTCGGAGCGGTGAGCTTGATGGGCAGTTCACCAAGACTCATCGGGTGATTCTGCGCTGATTTTTTCAGTGCCGTTTCGGTTTCCGTTCCTGTTTCGGTTAGGACTGAAACCGCAACCGAAACGGAAACCGCCACCGGACCGAGCCGATCTTTATTCTCTTAGCGAGAAGACGCCACTTCGGCGCGATACCGCTCAATGAGCTGATGGAAGCTGAGCTCCGAGGCGTTGACGGCCTTCTTGTAGAGCAGCTCCTCGTTCGTGATGCCCGAAGCCTGGAACTGGCCCTTGCCGCGCTCGCCCGCGACCATGAAGTCCTTCCAGATCGCCTCGTCGTCCTTGGCGTCGTAGAGGCTGAACGTCGTCTGCACCGACGGCACGTAGCTGCCCGCCGAGAACTTGCCGATCACGAGGTTGTCGTTGCGCTCGAAGTGGATACGCACGACGGCAACCGCGAGGGCGTCGACGCCGAGCTCACGCTGGAGCTGCTCGCGCTCTTCTTTCGAGAAGCGATTGGCCTTCTCGGGCGAGGCGATGCCCGGCAGCGAGAAGAAATCCATCGGCTGCGGGTTCATCGGGATCCAGCGCGCCGTCATGCGCTCTTTCGCGGCCATCTCGGAGTAGGCGTGGTTGTTGAGGAGCCGCTCGGGATCGGCGACCTGCATGCCGAGCTCCTTTTCGAGCTGCTTGCCGAGCGCGCGATAGACGCCGCCGATGTGGCTGGCCTCGGCCGTGTTCCAGACCGTCCCCTTCTTGGGGCCGCGGGCGTAGCGATCGTCGCCGGCGGCCGTCTTTTCCTGGGCGCCGGCTTTCCAGCCTTCTCCGCCGGAGGTCCAGCTGATCTTGAGCTCGCTCGTGCGCTCCTGCTCGACCGAGAAGCCGATGATGGCGACCTTCTTGACGGCCGACATGCGGTCTTTCTGGATGGCGAACGTCGAGCAGCCGAAGCCGAAGAGAACGACGAAAGCGAGAAGCGCGATTCTGAAAAGTGAAGCCATGGTTCTGATCCCCCAAGTTGTTAAGCTTGGGGATACGCTACCGGAAAGCGGGCCGCTTTCAAGTCACTTCGTCGCGGGAGCGAGACGCGCGGCCAGGCGCGCGGCGTCCTCGCGCAGGCCGCGCAGAAACCGGCTCGCGTCGGTCGACTGGCCGTCGAGGCCGAGAAAGTAGAGGCCCGGGGCATCTGCGCTCTGGCCACCGTCGACGAGCACGGGCGCGCCGCTCTTCTCGTCGAGGCGCACGAGACCCTCGAGGTGCGAGAGCACCGGCCGGAACCCCGTCGCGTAGACCACGAGATCGAAACGCTCGCGCCGGCCGTCCTCGAAGACGACCGCGTCGGCTTCGAAGCGCGCGACGTTGGCGAACGTCTTCACCTGCCCGCTCCTGACGAGCTCTTTGGTGCGGCCACCTTCCATCGTCGGCCGCGGAAGCTTGAGCCCAAGCGCGAGCGCCAGACCCTCGAGCTTCGGCCCGACACGAAACAGCACCGCGCGCCCCAGCGCGCCCGGCTCCGGGCCCACGGGCGCGAACTCGAGCTTGCCGCGAAACGAGAGCGCCACGTCGAAGCCGGCATCGGCCAGCTCGCGCATGACCTGTCCGGCCGAGAGGCGCTTGCCGACGACGAGCACGCGGCCCGTGTTTTTGCCAAGTGTTGCGCGGACCGTCTCAGGACCTCGATACCGGTTGAAGTGGAGCTGCGGGATGCGCGTCGTCCGGCGCCCTTCGAGCTCGGGGACGAACGCGTTGCCGAAATAGCCGGTCGCGTTCACGACGACCGGCGCGGCGAACACGCCCTTGCTCGTGCGCACGAGCCAGCTGCCGTCGGCCTGTTTCTCGAGACCGTCGACCGCCGTCTCGAGGCTCACGTCGAGCGCGTGCGCCTCGCGATAGCGTTCGAGATAATCGGCATACTGCTCGCGCGTGACCTGCTGGCTGGGCTTGAACTCGGTGAGCTCGGGGCCGGCGAGCGCGTTCGTCTTCCACGGGCTCAAGAGCTTGAGCGCGGGCGGTGAGACCTGGGTGAGCGTCGCTTCGACGTCACAGACCGCGGCAAGGCTCGCGCTCGGGAGGAGCGCGCAAGCGCTGAGCGCCAGAACGGCGGCGATGCGGAGCAGGCGTTTTGCTGCGGGCATGAGAGCGAAGCCCTATCAAGTCCGACAAAATTAATCAACTAATGATTCCGCGGGCTTTTCAGCTGAGATCAAGCCCCCGCACGGGGCGGGCAGCCTTGCTTTTCCCAGGCTTCCATATTGAAATTAATAGAAATCCCGCCACGGAAAGGCCAACCATGAAAATGCTTCGACCGGCATTAGCGACGCTTCTCATCCTGCCCCAGCTCGCGCACGCGATGGGAAAAACCCAGCCGCCGCCGGTCGACAGCATCGCCGCCAACGTCCGGATCGTGGTGCCGACCGGCCACGAGAGCTGCTCCGTCGACGCGATCCCCACGGCTCCGTCGGGGCTTACCGAGGAGAACGGGCGGCTGATCCCGGCGCTCCGCGCGCTTGCGCGACAGGCCGACCCCATGACCGACCTCGTCGCCTCGGCCAAGCAGTTCGCGCTCGAAAACGAAGCCTTCGCGCGCGCCGCCGCCGACCTCGCGATCACGGGGCTCACGGCCTCGCAGCGCTTCGTGCTGGACCACGCGCAGGGCTCGCTGACCGAGGAGTCGCTCGTCGCGCAGCTCGTGCAGGACCCCGAGCTCTCCTGGCTCTCGCGCGACGCGCTGCTCGAAGCGAGCCGCCGCGCCCTCGACCGCGCCTATGCCGTGGCGCGCGCGCTCCCCTTCGGCAACTCGCCCGAGCGCAAGCACCTCGGCTGGATCGCGCTCTCGAGCGAGGACGACCCGCCGTACCGCCCGGTGAACATCTCGTCGAGCGAATACGCGCAGCGCGACCTCACCGTCCAGGTCGGCTCGCACCCCGTGCGCACGCGTTACATCGTGGCCGATGGGCTGGCCGACCCCGAGCCCGCTCCGGTCACGCCTCCGCGCCAGCTCCCCGCCGCGCACGCGCCTCCGCGCCTGGATCCGAACGCCAAGGTCGTCTTGTTCATCCACGGCATGGACTCTCGTGTCGAGGAGGCCACCGGCCTCATCCACGCCATGCACCAGATCGGCCGCGCCAATGGCGAAAACTGGACCGTGGTCGCGATGGACTTCCCGACGGCCGGCTACGCCGACCGCTTCGACCCTTCGGCGATCTCGCCCATCAGCGATCTCGGACGCGCTCGTCGCATCGTCGGCTTCGACGCGCGCGGCACGCAGCGGGTGCCGTTGCTCGACTTCATGGAAGACTTCATCGTCGCGTTCGTCGACCGGCTCGACCGCGAGATCCCGCTCAAGCGCCAGCTCGTCGGCGTCATCGGCGGAAGCTTCGGCGGCAACATGACCTTCCGGCTCGGGCGGCGCACCGACCTGCCCTGGCTCAAGAACATCGTGACCTGGTCGCCGGCGTCGATCTGGACGGGGCTGGCCGACGGCGCCGACATTTTCAAGCAGCTGGGCGTGACCGCGGCCTGGAAGCGAGCCGGTGGCGACGCCTCGCTGCTCGAGGAGACCGAAGGCCGGCGCGCCGAGTTCTTCGACCAGGCGTTCAACGGCGCGGTGAACATCGGCCCGGTGCACGTCGTGCCGGCGCAGCCCGAGCAATGGTGGAGCCGCTCGTGGCCGTGCTTCGATCGGGCGCTCGTCGCCTCGCGCCTGGAGCGTCATGAGTCCTATGCGCGTGACTTCCGCCTCTGGCACTGGCGCCTCGGCGCCGAGCAGCTCATCTACTCGCACCAGAGCGCGCCCGACCACCCGACGCCCCGCTGGCGCGACAACCACGTGCGCATGCTGCTCGCCACGGGTCAGGAAGACGATTTCAACTTCACCAACATCTTCAGCTCCACGCGCAAGACCGCGCACCAGATGCGCGGCACGCCGGGCCAGGCGCTGCTCTTCGCGGGCACCGGACACTCGATCCACGTCGAGCGCCCGGCGCTCATGGCGCGGAAGATCGTGGAGTTTCTGCGCGGCTCCAAGCCGTGACGAAGGCGTCGAACTGAGGCGACGCCACGGCTCCCGCGCGCGCGGCGGGGGCCGCGCCGAGCGTCTCGAGCGCGCGCCAGAGCGCGCCCGATTGGCCGATGTTCCAAAGGCCCGTGCGATCGAAGTCGGTGCCGGTCGGGCAGGCCGGCGGCGCCAGGTGCGCGATGCCGCCGTTGAAGTCGCTGCCGATCACCGTCGACGCCGCGCCGATCCGCGCGCCCACCTCGCGGAACTGCGCGGCCAGGCGATGCAGGCCGTCGTCGCATTCCGCTTTCGTGCCCTCGAGAGCCGGCTCCGAAGGCATGAGGCCCACGATCCCGCGGGACTCGGCCACCTCGGCGAGCTGGGCGTCCGAGATCGCGCGCTCGGTGCGCGCGTAGCGGCGCAGCGAGGTATGGGTGTAAAGAAGCGGCTGGCCCGCGCTCCTGAGCAAGGGGATGAGCCGCTTCTGCGACTCGTCGGACGAGTGGGCCAGGTCGATCCACACGCCGCGCTTCAGGAGCTTCGCGGCGAGCGCCACGCCGTCGTCGCTCAGGCCGTTGCGATTGAGACGGGCGCCGGTCTCGTCGCGCTCGGAGCGGAACGCCTGGGCAAGCCAGGAGACGGGTTGCATGAACAGCCCTTTGAACGAGCTGAAGAACGCCGCCCCTCCGAGGTGGTCGTCGGTCAGATGCAGGAGCGTGACGATGCGCACGCCGCGCCGGTCGACGAACTCTCGCAGGTCCTCGTCGCTCTCGAGCACGCCCGCGGCGCCTTCGAGGGCGAGCACGACCACGCCCTTCCCGCTCGCGCGTGCCTGGCGCGCCTCCGCCGCCGAGCGCGCGAGCGCCCAACGGGGGTGCGCCTTCAAAAACGCGTCGAGGCGGTCGAGCTGGCTCCGGAGCAGCTTGCGTCGAGGCGCATTGACGAGCGGATGCGCGTAGAGCGACACGACGACGAGCTCGAGCCCCGAGGCCTCGAGCGTCTCCTCGTTGATCTGCGACTCGAAGGTCGCGTGCCAGTCGCGCGCCTTGAGCCGCGAGTCCTCGAAGCGTCCGCGAAAGAGCGAACCCATCCCGTCGTCCATGAACGGATGCGCATGGAGGTCGACGTGGGCGAGCGCGGCCGGTGAGGCGATGGCGGCGAGCGCCACTGCCGCCGCGACGGCCAAGCCGCCGGGACGAGGCCGGCTCACCACTCTCCCCCGAGCAGCGGGTCGGTGGGCATCGTCGAAGCCTGCACGCCTCCCCAATTCGGGCTCTCGAAGTCGACGCTGGTTTTGCCGAACGACGAGAGCGCCTCGATCACGCTCAGGATCTTCGGCCGGTCGACGCGATAGCTGCATTTCGTGCAGTGTCGCAGGCCCGCCCAGCGGATCGCCCAGCCGACGTACTTGATGCCGACGAGGATCTTGTCGCCGAGGTCGGGCTTTGCCTGCTGCGGCGCCTCTCCGAAGACGAGGAAGTGCCCGAACAAGGCCTCGAGCAGCCCCCAGCGCGGCTTGCACGTGCCCGGAAGCTTGGAGACCTCTTTCAGCTTCGAGCACACCACGGGAAAAGCCTCGAGCGCCTGCTGCATGTACATCTGGCCCTCGCGGTCGACGTCGAAGCGCTTGAAGAGCGACTCGATGTAGCTGAGCACCATCACGAAGTTCTCGCCCTCGAACGAGTCGATGGGCTGGTCGTCGTGCCGGCCCTTGCGCGCGGCGATCTCGAGCGCCAGGCGAAAGCTCGCCTTACCCGCGACGTCGAGCGCCTCGTACGCCTCGACCATCTTCGGCATCACGCGCCCGACGAACGAGCGCAACCCGTCCCGGTCAAAAAAGAGCGCGCGAAAGCAGGGCGCGTTGACGCCCGTGCGGCCGTAGACGTCGTGGCCTTCGTTGGGACAGTCGCGCAGGGCGCGCTCCCAGAGCGGCTTGGCGACGGCCTTGGCCGAGCCGAGAAAACCCATGTACTCGATGCCCTCGTTCAGCCCGAAATAGGCGTCGCCGTTGGCCACCGACGTGAAGATGTTGGCCTCGGTGAAACGCTGGATGGCGAGCTTCTCGTCGGTCTGGTCCTGCGGGCCGAAGCGCAGGTCGGAGATCACGTCGTGGACGTCGACGACGAAGCTCGTGAGCTCGGAGAGCACGAGCCCCTGCGTGGCGAGCGGGCGCTTCGGATCCTCGGCGTAACCCTCGAGAAGCATCGTGACGAGCATGCGATAAAGATTCCGGCGCGAGAGGTCGCTGAAGCTGTAGCGCAGCTCGAGATCGAGGTCGTACGGATAGGAGATGTACGAGTCCTGGGCGAGAAAGAGCGGGCGAAAATCCTCGACGAGCTTCAGGCCCCCCGGCGGAACGAGCGCCGCCTTGAAGGCGGGCAAGAGCGTGCCGCGCGGAAAGCCGCTCGCGGTGGTCGCGTCGTCTCCGCCAATCTGCTTGTAGGCGGCCTCGACGCGCTCCTGGATGGTCGCCCAGAGCTTCAGCCTGCTCGCGAGGCGCTTGACCGTGGCGAGGCTCAGGCCGTTGGCCGAGCGCCCCGACGC
>JACQAX010000180.1 GCA_016194795.1 Deltaproteobacteria bacterium
CAAGACGATCCACGACTGGGCCGTCGAGAAAAAGCTCGACGTAAGCGCGGTGAAAGCCAAGCTCGCCTTCTTCGGCGTCTATCCCGTCCACATGCTCGTCTACAACAATCTGATGCGCATCAACCACGACTCCGCGCGCGAGGGCCACCCGCTCACGATCAACGAGGAGATCATCGCGGCCGAGGCGCGCGGGCGCCGTCTTCCCAACGAAGGCAAAATGCTCGCCACCGTCGCGCGCGTCCACGAGCTGCAGATCAGCGACACGCTCTACGACTACGCCGGCAACCTCACCAAGCACCCTAACGAAACTTTTCCGCCCGAAAAGTGGGCCTCGGGCGGCGAGCCAGGCAACGCGCTCACGTTCAAGGGCCACGCCCGCGAGCGCCCCTATCTCGAGCTTTACTATCTGATGAGCCAGGGCGAGCAAAACGCCGAAGCCCTGCTCGCGCTCGCGCGCTGCGAGACGGCGCTCACGACGCGCTCGACGATCTACGACTTCTAGCACATCCTAGGGGCATGAAGACCTTCATCTTCGACTTCGACGGCACCCTCTGCGACTCGTACGTCGAGTCGCTGCGCGTGATGAACGAGCTTGCGCCGCGCTTCGGCTACAACGTCTGGGACGAGGCGCGCTTCGACGAGCTGCGCGACATGGGGTTCAACGAGTTTCAGGCCGCCATCGGCGTCTCGCTCCACCAGCTGCCGGCGATCGTCCACGAGGGGCGCAAACGGATGCGCGAGCGCGTGGCCTCGCTCGCGCCCGTCGCGGGGCTGGCCGAGGCGCTCGCCGGGCTGCACGAGCGCGGCGCCTCTCTGGGCATCCTCACCTCGAACTCCCTCGAGAACGTCGAGCTCTTCCTCGAGCGCAACCGGCTCGGCCCTTTCGAGTTCATCCACGGCGGCTCGAGCCTCTTCGGCAAGGCCCGCCACCTGCGCAAGATTCTGAAGTCGCGCAAGCTGCTCGCGGCCGACGTGGCTTACGTCGGCGACGAGGCCCGCGACGTGCGCGCCGCGCGCTCGGCCGGCGTCACGGCCGTCGCCGTCACCTGGGGGTTCAACTCGCTTCGCCTGCTCGGCGAAACCGCCCCGGACCACACGCTCTCCCACCCGCGCGAGCTCGTGGAGCTCGGGAGCCGAAAGCGTTAGCCGTCAGTCGCCCTGGGCCGCGCCGTGGGCGCGACGCCCGCCCAGGCCCTTGCACGAGATGTCCTGACCGAAGTAGCGCTCGCTCAAGCGGGCGTACGTGCCGTCCTTGAAGAGCGCCGCGAGCGCGCCGTTGACCTTGTCCTTGAGCTCGCTGTCGCCCTTGGCCACGGCCATCGCGACCATCTCGGGAAAAAGCACGCCGCTCACGTCGAGGCCCGCGTCTTTGCGCGCCTTGAGCATCGCCGCCGCCACGAAGCGGTCCGTGACCCACGCGTCGATCTTCGAGCCGACGAGGTTGTCGGTGGCTTCGGCGTCATCACGGAAAACCTTGATCTCCTTGAAGCGCCCCATCGCGTTCAGGCGATCGTAATACGTCGTGCCGACGGTCACGCCGATCGTCTTGCCCGCGAGCGCCTTGAGCGACCCGGGGCCGCCCGCTCGCGTGACGATCGTCGCTCCGGTGCAGTAATGGGGGTTGATGAACTCGACGGTCTTGGCGCGCTCGGGGGTGATGGCGTGCGAGGCGGCGACGAGGTCGTACTTGCGCAGCGCCAGGCCGGTGAGGAGCTGGTCGAACGGGCGCGTCGTCCAGTCGCTCTTGAGACCCAGCTTCTTGGCGAGGGCGTTGGCCAGCTCGACCTCGAACCCGGTCAGCGTCTTGCCGGCCGCCGGGCCGGGCTCGTCGGAGTAGTTGAACGGGCGAAACGTCCCCTCGGTGGCGAGGTGGAGCGTGCCCTCCTTCTTGACCTGCTTCCAGCCGGCAAGCGAGGCCGGAGCGAGCCAGAGGTGGAGCGCGAAAACGATGCCGATGAGACCGGGGAGTGTCGTCGCCATTACCTCCATCTTACCCTAGCCAACTTCGGCGGTCTGTATGAAACTTACGGCATGACACCACGCCAGCTTCCCGCTCTCGCCTGTCTCGTGCTCGTGCTTTTCGCCTCGGGCTGCGCCACCACGCGACCCTCGGTCGTCGCGGGCCCCAACGCCAAGGTCAAAAAGCTCTACTGGTTCATCCCCGACGGGATGCGCGCCGATCGGGGCGAGTTCAACATCTACCGCTGGGCGGCCGAAGGAAAGCTGCCGAACATCAAACGGATGATGGAGGAAGGCGCGCACGGCTACTCGATTCCCGATTTCCCGTCGCACACCCCCATCAACTTCGCGTCGCTGCTGACCGGCGCGCACCCGTCGAAGCACGGGATCGCCGACGGGCCGATGCACGCGCTGGGCTTTCCGCTCGCGAAGCCTTCGGCGCCGGGTTTCGCCTCGACGACGAAGCGCGTGCCGCCGATCTGGAAGACGATGGAGGCGGCCGGCAAGAAGATCATGCTCCTGTCGATCCCGGGCTCGACCCCCCCCGAGATCCGCGAGACCACCGTGCGCGGCCGCTGGGGCGGCTGGGGCGCCGACACGTTCAACATGATCTTCGAGTCCAAGGGCAAGCTCCCCGAGCGTCGCAAGATGGGGCGCGGCTTCCGGCTGTTTTTTCTCGATGCGCCGCTCACGAAGTTCGTCGACGAAAAGCTCGAGCTGGACGCGCACGGCCTGACGATCAAGGCCCGCGTGCTCGACGGCCGGCGCATGGAGTTCTCGCTCGAGGACGGACGCCCGCTCGCCACGCTCGCCCAGGGCCAGTGGAGCGACTGGCGCGACGTCGAGCTTCGCATGCGCAACGTGGCCTTCCCCTCGGCCGTGAAGATCAAGCTCATCAAGCTCTGGCCCGACGGGAACTTCCGCGTGCGCGTGCTCTACAACAACCTCAACCGCCTCATCACCGAGCCGGGTCACGTCGCCGAGACGCTTTCGCGCGGCGTGGGCCCGATGGTCGACCACGCCGACAACTGGCCGCCGCAGCTGATCTTCGAGAACGAGGACAAGCAGGCTTTCCTCGATGAGATGCGCCTCTCGCTCGACTGGCACCGCCGCGCGGTGCCGTTCATCTACGAGCGCTTCAACCCCGACGTCTTCATCCACGACACCTACACCTCCAAACAGATGCTCGAGAGCCGCTGGTGGCAGGGCGAGATCGACGCCAGCCGCAAGAACCACACCGCCGAGAAGTCGGCCGAGGCCTGGAAAGACATCCTCGAGCTCTACCAGGGCCTCGACGCGATCGTCGGCGAGGCGATGAAAAAAGCCGAGGCGCCGGGCGCCAACAAAGACACGCTCGTCGTCCTGAGCTCCGACCACGGCGTCTGCCCCCTCCACCGGCTCGTCCATCTCAACAACCTCTTCGCCAAAAAAGGCTGGCTCAAGTTCAAGCTCGATCCGGCCACCGGCGAGGCCACGATCGACTGGGCCCACACCAAGGTGATCTATCTCAAGATGCTCCACGTCTACATCAACCCGGCCGGCCTCGCGGGCAACTACCAGCGCGCCTCGGGCCCCGAGTACGAGAAGCTCCGCGACGAGGTCGTGCGCGCGGTGAAAGCGCTCAAAGACACCAACGGCGTGCACCCGCTCGTGCGCGCCGTCCGGTGGGAGGACGCCGCCAGCGTCTACGACCTGCCCCAGGACCGCATCGGCGACCTCGTGCTCGAGACGCGCGTGAAGTACTTCTGGTACGAGGAGGTGGATGGAAGCGGCCGCTTCTTCAGCACGCCGCTCACCTCGGGCTACAAGCAGTCGCTCGACGCGCGCATCAACACGTGCATGTGGACGCCGTTCCTCATGTGGGGCCCGGGCGTGAAGAAGGGCTACGAGCTCGCCGAGCCGATCTCGCACGTCGACCAGCTGCCGACCTTCCTCAAGCTCATGGACATCCCCGCGCCCGCGCACGTGCAGGGCCGCGTGCTCTCAGAGGCACTGGAGTGAGCGGGTGAACGCCTCGTCTTCGGCGCCGAACAGGCGCGCCGGGACGAAGTATTCGACGACGAAGACGTTGCGGGAGCGGCTGCAGTCGACGAACGAGACGAGGACGCGATAGGCGGCGAGATCCGAGGTGCAGGCGCCGTAGGTGAGCCGGTCGTTGGCGAAAAGCGCGAGCGTCTCGACGGCGCCCTCGCGGCGGCGCACGGGCTGGAAGCGCGCGGGGCACGACGTGTTCTTGGTCAGCGACGCGAAGTAAGGGTCGCGATGGGGCTCGTAGATCGACTCGATCTGGAAGAGGCGGTCGCGCACCAGGCGATCGGCCAGCTCCGGCGAGACCCCGCCGAGCTTCTGGACTCGCACGACGCGGCCGTCGCCGGCGCGCGCCTCGGCGCTCTCGACGGTCGAGTCGCCGTCGCGGCTCGTGGCCCGCTCGGTGATCTCATACGGCCGCGGGAGGTTCAGCGCCAGGCCCGAGACCACGCCCTTGCCGGCGCACGACGCCAGCGCGAGCGGCAGCAGCGCGGCGGCCGACCCCGAGGCGATCTTCCTCAGCATGGGATGCGTCGACATCTAGAAGAGCGTGCGGCGCGCGAGCTTCGACATCTGCGCGACGACCCTCCGCAGCTTTTTCTGCGTGGCCATCGGGCTTAAGCGCGTGTCGCGCTCGATTTTTTCGCGGCACTCCAGGCCGCGGCAAAGGTGCACGCCGACCTTGCGGCCGCCGCCGGCATCGAGCAGCAGTACGCCGATCTCGTTGCCCGTCCCCATCGAGTGGCACCACTCGCACATCGCGGGCGTCGGCCCGCCGCCCGAGTCGCGCTCGAAAACCATGCCGAGCGGCTTGCGCACGTCAGGCTCGGCGAAGACGAGAAACACGCGCGAGCTCCCCGGCTCGTTCCACGCGAGATAGTCGCGCACCATGAGCGGGAACTTGAGGCCGCGCGGCAGCTCGAGCAGGCGCTCGTCGCGCGGGAGAAAAGACTTTCTGAGGTCGGTTTCGGTTTTGAAGAGAAACATCCTTGTTCACCCCTATTCAAAATCTACGCCTCCCCCGCCATCCAATGCAAGCCCACGTCTCCAACCCCCTGAAATCCCGTTGGTCGAGCGCTCGACCAGAAAAAAACGCAATACCGTAGTATTTTAGTTGGACAAGAATAACGCTGTGCGCTATAAAGCCTAAGTCCACTCTATCGGGCGGGTTTAGCTTAAGATTCAGAGTGTCGCGATTCCATCGCGGAGGTGATTGTTCAAGTCAGTCAACCCGCTCCATTTAAAAGCCGTCGACGCGAAAGCCTCGACGGCTTTTTTTATTGGGCGCTTAAGGCGCTCACGGGCAGACGCTCTTGTAGTAGCCGCCCACGAACCGAAGCCCCTCGTCGCTCAGCAGCGCCGCTTCCATCGTGCCGTATCTCGCCCAAAGCACCCGCATCGTGTTGGCCAGCACGCCGAGTTCGAGCCCACGGCCGTTGGCCGGCAGACGCTTCGGATACGCCACCACGCGGTCCAGGGCGAGTCCGTGGACGCGCTTGTAAACCTCGTCGGTCGTGACGACCTGCTCGAGGGCCGGGCCGATCTCGTAGACCGAGTCGCCCGCGCCCGTGTGCCGGGCGGGCGTTGTTTCGCCCGGAGCGATGCGCGCGACGTGCCCGAGCTCGTGGAGCGCGATGAGGGCCGAGGGCACGAAATACGCGCGCCCGTCGATCGGAAGCACGAGGCCTTGGGGTGCGACGAGCACGCTGATGCTCCAGGGGCGCCCGGCGGCGGCTGGGCTCACCATGGTGAGGCCCGTGTCCGGAACCGCGCTCACGGCCTGCGCGCGCGAAAGACCGAAGCGCCCGAGCAGCGCCGAGAGCAGCTTTTCGGCCTCGGCGGTGGCGGCGGTCGCGTCAGCAGCGGGAATCATCGTGGCGATGGACGGCGGCCCGAGCGGCTCGGCGCCTTTGCTGGGGCAGCTGGGGTCTTCGAAATAAAGCGCATGCCCGAGCCGACCGAGCTCGGGGTGAGCCAGGCTCGCGCGCGCGTAGGCGGCAAACGATTTCGCCTGCGTGCCGACGAGCGGGCTGGAGGCGACGAGCGCGGCGTGGACGACGCCGCCTGGCGCGGCGGCCGCGGCGAGCGCTGACGCGAGAACGGCGGCCCAGGCCGGGCTTTTTCGCGAGAACATCACTTCACCGGAGCGGCGGCCGGCTTGCCTTCGATGATGTCGGCCAGCTGCGCGCGAGCCGCTTCCCAGACGTCGGGGTCGGTCGACCAGCTGATGTCGGTGCGGACGTAGGTCGGGTCCTTGGGATCGGCGATGCCGTTTTCCCAGAGTACCTTCGGAACCATCTTCTCGACGATCGCCCTCACGCGGTCGGGCGCCACGCGCGAGGCCAGCGTGAGATAGTCGACGTCCTGGATGCCGCGGCGCCAGTGCTTGATGCGCAGGGACGCGATCGGCCCGTTGATGTTGTAGGAGTCGTCCGGATAAGCCTTGTCGGTGCCCGGGTAGAAGAGCACGCCGTCGCCGTTCGAGTAGTTGAAGCCCGACTTGCCGTGCGACGGATCGGTCACGGTGAACTGGCCGATGGTGCGCGCGTCGTGGAAGAGGTCGTTCAGGCCGCGTCCGGTCTGGTAATCGGCGTAGTACGTCGACTCCCAGAAGAACCAGCGGTCGACGCCCTTCTTGTACTGGCCCCAGGGCAGCTCGCGCAGCGCCACGCCGTCGTCCTCGGTGGCGAACGACCCGCTCGCGGGCCGCTTGCCGTTGTAGGCGTAGAACTTCTTCGTCGCGTCGGCCTTGGCCGTGGCGAGCGCCTTGTCCCAGACCGGCTTGTCGCCCACGGCAAGCCAGCTCGCCGAGATGTCGAGATCGGGCACGTGCTCCTGCGCCTCAGGCAACGGAATCGTCGCGAACGACTGCATCGCGCGCCCCGGGCCCGGGTTGCTCTTGAGCCACTTGGCCCACTTCTCGGTCTCGATGAAGTCGCTCGACTCGTCGATCAGGTAGAGAAAATACTCGGTGCCCGGAAAATACCTGGCGAACCATTTCGACCAGCCGTCGGCGTGCTGGTGCATCACCTGCTCGTCGTCGTCGCGCTTCCAGCCCCACGAGTCGTAGGCTCCGACGGCGTAGATGCCGTTGCCGGTGTACGCGCCGGGGCCTTCGTAGCCTCGCAGCGGGCTGAAGAGCGTGCCGTCGAGTCGCGAGATCCACTCGTATCTCGGGCTGTCATGCGTCCACTGGCTCGCGCCCGGGTCGCGATCGATCAGCGAGAGCTTGTGGCGGTGCGCGACCTGGAAGTGGCGGTCGCGGATCAGCTGCATCTGCTTCTCGGCCGGAGAGTCGGCCTTCAGGCGGCTCTTGCCGAAGTAGCGGTTTCCCAGATCCTCGTAGCCCAGATAGACCATCGTCTTGGAGCTCGGCACTTCCGGCAGCGCGAAGTCGCGCACGGTGAGCTCGACGGGGATCTGCGCCAGCCGCTTGCCGTCTTCGGTGACGTGCACCACGCCGCGATAGACGCCTGCCGGCGTGAAGCGCGGGACGTAGATGTCGGCCCAGATCGACTGGTTCTGGCCGCGCGCGATGTCGAACTGCTTGACGAGCTCGTAGGGCACGGCGATCTCGGGGTAAGACTTGTCGGCGTTCGGGCGATCCGTCCACTTGCCCGTGCCCTGGCCGTCGGCCGTCCACGGGCGCTGGAGTTTTTTCGGGATGTGGCGCTCGTCGTAGGTCTGGTACGAGAAGCTGCTCAGGCCCTCGATCTTGAGATAACGAACGAAGAAGAGCTCGATGTTGCGCTCGGTCCAGTCGAAGACGCCGTCGCCGTCGGCGGCCTGCGAGGAGATCACCGCGCCGCCCGGGCCCGTGAGCTGCGAGAGCTTCACGCTCACGCTCTCGGCGGCCTGCACGGCCGCTTCGATGACGAGGTTGAAGCTCACCACCTCGTTTTTGGCCGCGAAAAGCTTCACCTTCGAGCCGTCCCACACGCTGTTGCGCGGGAGCTGCGCCGGGGCGCTGGCCCGGCACTCTTCCTGGACGACCTTGTCGCCGCCGTCGTTGGCCCAGATCACGGAGATCTCCGCCCGGGCCGCGGGAGCGGCCAGCGAGGCGACGGCGGCGGCGGTGAGGAAAAGCGCGTTGAGCTTCAAGGCAGGGCCCCCGCGACGTCGAGCTGGAAGCCGAGCGCGTTCACGCGAGCGCTCTCGCTGCTGAAGCTCACGCCGTTGAAATCGTAGCCCGAGCCGTCGGCGCGCGGGCGGATCGTCAGGCCGAGCTTGATCGTCCCGGTCGGCGACGACGCGACCAACAGGAGGATTCCGCTCTTCGGGAAGAAGCGGCCGGCATGGAAGCGCAGCTTGTAGCCCTTGAGCTCGAGGATCGAGAGCGTGGCGCCCACCGACTCCTCGCGCTTGGCCTGCACGTCTTCGGGAAAGAGGTTGATCTTGAGCTCGGCCTTGTGGCCGTCGAACGACCCCACGAGCTTGCTCTCGAAAATCTTCGGCGAGATCGGATTCGCCGGCGGCTGGGCCAGCTGCTGGTCGAAGAGCGCGATGAGCGACGCGCCGGGAACCGAGCGCGCGGTCACGTTGAGACGGAAGTCGATCGTCTCGACGTAGCCGGTGAGCTTGCCCGCGTCTCCTTCGAGGTGGATCTTGGCGAGCGCGCCGGCCGAGTTGCCGCCGATGCCTTCGACCACCTTGCCGCCGCCGCTGATGAGCACGTTGGGGAAGCGGTAGATCGAGGCGTTGACGGCCGAGGCCACCAGGCTGATCTCGAGGTTGTCGGCATAAAGCGCATCCATGATGACGAGGCGGTTGATGCGCGTCTCCGGGCAGTCGGACTTGTCGACGCAGGCGATCTCGGCGGCATAGACGCCCTCGAGCAGCGGCTGCAGGCGCGCGAGCTTCTTGGCGGCGGCCTGCTCGCTCTGCTTGGCGAAGGCCACGATGTACTCGTCGTCCTCGACCTCGGTGCAGAACGCCGAGGCGGCCGAGAAAAACTTCGAGAGCTCGACGAGCTCGGCGCGGCCCTCGAGCTCCACGGCGAACGAGTTGAGGTTCTTGAGCGCGGCCGGAGCCTGCGTCTGGTACGCGGCAATCGAGAGGCGCTTGAGCGTCGAGGCCTGGTCTTGCGGAGCGGCGCTCTGAAACTGCGTGAGCGCGCCGGCGACGTCGCAGAGGGGAAGCCCGCAGTCGGGCTTGGCGAGGTCGGCCAAGGCCGCCGGGCCAGTGGCGCTGGCGAGGGCACAAAGGACGAGAAGTGAGAACATGGCTCGCATGGTCGGGTACTCCGTTTGCCCTTATGCATAGCATCATTTCGCCCTTGACACCATACCTGACTTAATAATACTACTATTCGCCAAGGTGGAATGTGACTAAGCCCGGCTTCAACACCATAACTCTCTGTATTTTTTGGATTTTGGCTTTGGCCGTGCCCTTGGCGCGCGCCGACGACTGCCATCTCCCGTTTTGCGACATCTCCGGAAAAATCAAAGAATTCCGCCAGATGAACCAGAACGCCCGCTTCCAGAGCGCTCGAGCCATCAAGATCGACGGTATTAATGACGCTGAAAGTCTAAAGAACGTGATCGAGTTCGCCACGGCGCTCAAGGCGCTCTTCGTCGAAGTGAAGGAAGAAGACTGGGTCGTTCGCGAAGCCGATAACATCGCCGCCAGCGCGCTCGAGAAGCTTCTCAAGGCCCCGGGCCTCACCATCGACGAGCTCATCGGCTATTTCCACAAAGTTCCCCTCACCTCGCTGCGCCTGACGACCATCAACTTCTGGCGCGGCCAGATCAAGAAGACGGCCGAGACGAAAGACCTGCTCGAGCTGGCGCGCTTCTTCAAGTTCGCCGCCGACGACTCGGCCTCGTTCGAGGCTTACGTCTCGAGCGCCGCGCGCGGCGGAGCCGACCATGGCGAGCGCCAACCAGAAGCTGCTGCTGTCGAGCGGCCCTTCGTACAACGACAAGAAAACCTATTTCCACCGCCTGCAGTCGTCGGACTCGCGCCGCCAGGCGCTCGAGGCGCTCGGCAAGGGCATCGCGCAGGTCAGCGACAAGAACGCGCTCATCGAGCTGCGCGGCTTTTTCTACGCGGCCGGCGACGACTCGGCCAAATTCGAGCAGTGGCTGCCGAACATGGCGCGCGGCTACGGCGACTCGGTTTCGCAGCGGCTGCTTCTCAATTACACCGACCAGCTCTCCGACGCCGAGGCCACCGCGGCGTTCGCCGCCATGCGCTCCGACCAGACCTTCTCCGACATCATCGTCGAGCTCGGCAAGCGCGCCGAAGCGCTGGCCGACTCCGACCCGCGGCTCGCGCGCCTGGCCCAGCTCCTCGAGCTCGCGATCGCGCAAACGGGCGGCCACGCCGACTGGGTGAGCGGCCGCGGCAAGGGCGCGCTCGACACGGCGGCCTCGAAGCTGGCTCTGGCCGCCTCGGCCACGGCGCAGTCGCGCATGACCTACTTCCACAAGGTGCGCGCCCCCGACCAGCGCCGTGTCGTGCTCGAAGCGCTCATCAAGCGCGTGACCGACCTCGGCGACCGCGCCGCCCTGATCGTCTACCTCGACTTTTTCGCCTTCGCGGCGGCCGACTCGGCCCCGCCCTACGAGGTGTGGCTGCCGCAGATCGCGTATCGCGGCGTCGACACGATCGCCGGCAAGCTCTTCAGCGGCTTCGATTTCCAGCTCGACTCGGCCAAGCAGGTCTTCCACGGCATCAGCGGCGACCAGACCCGCCGCGACGTGCTGAACGTCGTGCGCAAGCAGGTCGCCGTCGTCAAGACGAAGGAAGGGATGAGCGATCTGGCCTCCTTCTTCGCCTTCGCGCTTTCCGACTCGGCCACGCGCCCGAGCTGGGTGCGCGAGGGCGCCGCGGGCGGCCTCGACGACACCGCGCTTGCCGCGCTCACGCAGTTCGAGCTCACCGAAGACGAGGCCAGCCGCTACTTTTCCGAAGTGCAGAGCGACCAGACCGCCGCCACCGTGCTCCGCACGCTGGGGCGCAAGATGGAGCGCAACCGCGACTCGTACCCGGTGCTGCTGCAGACGCGCATGCTGTTCGAGATCGCCACGCGCACGCTTGGCCGTCGCAGCGACTGGGTCGTGTCGAGCGCCTGGGGCGCCCTCGAGAACGCGAGCGCAAGGCTCATCAAGAAGCCCAATGTCGACGGCGACGAGATGATCCGGCTGTTCAAGACGCTGCGCAACGACCAGACGCGCGCCGACGTCGTCAACTACTGGCGCGGCAAGATCACGCACGGCTACAACGACAAGCCGTCGCTTCTGCAGCTGGCGCGCTTCTTCGACGCCGCCACGCAGATCACCAAGGAGCAGGTCAACGGCGACTGGGTGGTCGACGCGACCGCCTTCGGCGCCTCCGAGATCACGGCCAAGATCCTGCGCCTCTTTCCCGTCTTCGAGGGCTCGTTTGCCATCGAGGCGACGTGCGAAGAAGGCGGCACCGGCTGCGGCGCGGGCTTCCTCGACACGATGATCGTCATGAACTCGCTCACCAACGACGCCCTCCAAGTCAGCTTCCTGCACTCGGGCACGGGCACGGCGGCCTTCGCCTTCTCGAGCGTGGCGGCCACGCGCGGCGCCACCTCGCTTGACGCGATGGCCGACTCGGGCACGCTCTCAAAAATGCACGTCGACTACGACCCCGAGACCGGCACGGTCGACGGCTGGATCGACAACTCCGACCGCCTGGGCAAGATCCGCATCCACGGCGCGCAGATGCGTTCGCCCGTCGAGGTCTACGACGGCCAGGCCGAGCGCATCGCCTTTTCAGTCGAGGTCGGCGACAAGCTCGTCTTCCCGAAGACCGTCCCGGAGCTCGACGTGCGCGGCACCTACGACAAGTACCCCGTGCGCCTGCGCGTGCGCTCGCTCTCGGCCAATGGCGAAACGGTCATCGGCGCGATCCTCACCTTCACCACGGTGAAAAACATCCAGATCGCCTTCCAGCGCGGCACCTACGACCCGGCCACGGGCGTGCTCGTGCTCACGGGCCAACGCCCCAACGGCGCGCGCGTGAAGCTCGTGCTCGGCATGCGCGACGAGACGGGCTCGACCCTCGAAGGCATCAGCTTCGGCGCCCAGGCCAAAGAGTTCCACGAGATCCACGTCTCTCAGTAGCGCGGGACTCTCCGCTAAAGCGCCGCGAAAGGCGGGCGTGGTGGCGCCACGTCCGGTAGCTTTTCGTCGAGCTGCCCGCGCGCGAGCTCTCGGACCTGCACGCTCGCCGAGCCGAGCCCCGCGCGCACGCCTTCGACGACGACCGCCGTGTCCATGCGGTCGCTGCACGAGAAGATGTCGACGGCGGCGTAACCGTGCTCGGGCCAGGTGTGGATCGACACGTGCGACTCGGCGATGACGACGACGCCGGTCACCCCTTGCGGGCTGAACTGATGGAAGACGTCGGTGATGATCCGCGCCCCGGAGCGCGCGACCGCTTCGAGCAGCACCTCGCGCAGGCGCGCGCGGTCGTCGAGCGTGGCGGCGTCGCACCCGTGGTACTCGACGAGGACGTGTTTGCCCAGGGCGCCCGGCGCAATCAAGCCCATTCCGACTCCCTTCCCCGCACCTTCCAGATGAAGCCGTCGAGCAGATAGTGCGTGATCTGGGGAAGCGCGAGCAACGGCACGAGCCAGGCGAGCGTGGCGGCGTCGGTCACGCGCGGGAGCGCCTCGAACACGCGAAAGATCCCCGGATGGTCGCGCCAGACGAAGCCGTCCCAGAAACCCTCCTCGACGAAGGCGAGCGCCACCAGCGCCCCGAAAAACACGGGGAGCGCGCGCACCCGGAGCATCGCCGCCAGCCGCGGCGCCGCGGCCGCGTTCGAATGCCTGCGGGCGTAAGCCCAGACGAGCGCCAGGTACGGCACGCCGTGCGAGACGACGTTGGTCGCCGTGAAGGCCGCGTCGCCGTTGAGCCAGACGATGCCGACGTACCACGAGAGCGCGGTGCCGGCGACGAGCAGGTCGCGCGGAACGTTGAGCTCGCGGGCCGACGCCCAGCGCCGGAGCGATTTTCCGAAATAGGCCGCGAGCGCCACGACGTAGAGCGCGAAGACGACGCGCTCGAGCCAGGGCGCGCGCACCACGAGAAAATCGCCGGCAACGAACCAGCTGAAGTTGCGCGGCAGGTGCGTGTGCCAGTAGACGAGCGGGTAAAGCGTCGCCAGGTAGATCGCCGCGCGGTCGACGGCGCGCGCGAGCTTCGAGGCGCCGCGCTCGCGCCGCGAGTAGAGCGCGAGAAACCCGTACTGCTGGCGCACGAAGTGAAAAACCGCGAGGTAGGCAAGCGCCGACCAGAACGCGCGCGCGCTGAGCGCGTGCACGACGGCGCCGGCGCCCCACCCGAGCAGCGGCACGAGCACGAGCGCGCCCGCGTGGCGCGCGCGAGCGCGCGGGTCGAGATACGTCCGGAACATCGTCGAGTAGACGTGCGCGACGTCGACGCCGACGACGAGCGCGAGCCAGGCCCACGGCGGG
>JACQAX010000022.1 GCA_016194795.1 Deltaproteobacteria bacterium
CAGCTCCGTCAGCTGCTGAGCTCCCGGACTTCGAAGAGATCGTCCTGAAGCCACCGCCCCTTGACACTCCCTTCCCTTCAGAGCCCTCTAAATCGCCCTATGGCGACTAAGCCGCTTCGGACCCAGTGGAAGGCGTATTTGCACCCGAACGCATTGCGCGGATTTTAACGACAATCTCCTGCGCCTTCTGCTCATTATATTCCTTTACCCGGCCGCTCATCAGAAACAGCTCGATAAATGCAGCAAGAGCTGGAATGAACGTCCAACAGAACAGAAGATAGAGCACTCCTGTTCCGACGTTGCCCATGTAAAAATGATGGCCGCCTACACCGCCCAGAAATAGCGCAAGCAAGACCCCGGTTGTACCGTCCTTCCGAATCGCATTGAATTCGGTTTGAAAAATGAGCTTTTCGGAGTCGGAAAGATCCTTCATCAACATCATGTTATCTAACATAGGCCGCTCCTACGTCGTACGAGGGTCGCCAGAGAACGAAGCATGTGAGGCCCGCCTTTCCGCAGAAATGTTTTTCGTAAGTTACACTTCGGCAGAAAAAGCCGGTCGCTTGACGCGTGGGTTATCAACCTGTGGATAACCCGAGCAACACTTTCGTTCAGCTCGCTAGCGTCACTCTGGCCACCAACTTGCACCAACCCCCGACATGCACCGCCAACGCGGCTGGAAACTAGCAACCATCCGGGGGATCGATCTAAGGCTGGACGTCAGCCTGATCTTTCTGCTCATCTACGTCGTCTTCGTAGCCTCGGCTCGCTTCCCCGTGATTGCCGAAAGCGCCGGCATCGACCCCGTGCTCCTCCGCTGGGGGCCGGTAAGCTGGGGAATCCTTTTCGCGATCGGTCTTTTCACCTCGGTCGTGCTCCACGAGCTGGGCCATTCGTTCGTGGCCCAAGCCGCAAACATCAAAGTGAAAAGCATCACGCTCATGATGCTGGGCGGAGTGTCGTCGATCGAGCGGCTGCCGGAGGATCGCCCTTACTTCGAGTTCAAGCTCGCGATCGCAGGTCCTTTGGTGAGCTTCGGCATCGCGGCGCTGCTCTACGCGGTCCGAATGAAAGCACCCTACTCGCCCAGTATTTTCTTTTTTTCGTACTGGCTGGGAAACGCGAATCTCGCGCTCGGCATCTTCAATCTGCTGCCGGCCTTTCCGCTCGACGGCGGCCGCGCGTTGCGCTCGCTGCTCACGGCCAGAAAAGGGGTGATCCGCGGCACGCAGATCTCGGTGAGCGTGAGCAAGGTACTCGCCATTATTCTGGGCGCTCTTGGTTTCTTCCAGTTCAACCTCTTGCTCATGCTGATCGCCTTCTTCGTCTACGTCACGGCGCAAAGCGAGCTGAACCTGCTGCTTACCCGAGGGCTTCTTCGCGGCATCTCGGCCGGACAGGTCGTTGACCGCATCGCGCCGATCGACGAAAACCTCTCGCTCGACTCGGTCGTCACGCAGATGACGACGACGCGAAACACCGTGCTGCCCGTCGCGACGGCATCGGGCGAGCCGGCGCTCATCGGCCTGGCGCAGGTGACCGCAGTGCCGCGAGCGCTCTGGTCGACGAAGCGCGTCCATGACGTCATGCTCGAGGCCCCCAAGGTGCTCGACGCGAAAGACCCGATCGCGCAGATCCTGCCCGAGATTCTCGCGACTCCGGTTGGCGCGCTGCCGGTGCGCGAGGACGGACGCGTGATCGGCGTCGTCAAATACACGAGCTTGGCCGAGCTGCTGCAGCTGAAGAACCTCGAGGCCGCCTAGTTAACGATCACTTGCCCGTCACGAGAGTGACGAGATTAGACACGTCAGTCAGCTGCCAGCTCCCATCAGCCAGCTCCCGCATCTTGAGATCAACGGCAACCGAGCTCTTGCCATCGGCTCCGGCGACTCCAAACGAAACCGAAGCGGCCGGGCCATCGCGACGAACGTTCAAAAGACCCGCCCAGTCGACGTTCTTGAACGCCAAGCTGGCGGTCACGGCGCCACCGATGGAAAGACCGGGAACGAAGTTCGACGTCTCGACCTTCTGCAACGATCCGGTGTCGACGAACGAAAGCACCTGCTGCCGGAACAGCTGAGTGAGCTGAGGCTTGAGAAACTGCACGGTCCCGGCGGCGATGCCGCGGCCTACGTCCGAGGAGGACGAGCCGACGACGCGACTCACGGCCTGGTCGACGAGATTGTTTCCGAGCGCGTCGAGATCGACGTATTTCAAAAACGTCTCGCGGTCGTGGTTCTTGACGGCGAAGGCGATCTTGACGAGCGAGTAGGTGGGGCTGTGGATAACTTGCCAGTACGCAAACCCGCCGCCGACCACGAAGAGAACTCCGAGCGTGATCGCGACTCGCTTGGGCCAGGAAAGATTTTTCACCCACTTCCGCATAGATACTTCTTTTTCGTCACTTATCCACATGTGGATAACCCCCGATAAGTGAGGAGATGAGGGCTCGTCTCTTTCTAGGCATTTTCTTCCTCTTCGTGGCGTCGGCGCAGGCCGCCCCGCGCTTTTGCGAGGAGCAGCTCGAGGCGCCGCCGTGGGGGTTTACCCGCCCGAGCCGCGCCGTTGATGCCGTGTCGGAGGTGGAACGCACCGAGCTCGACAACCTTCGCGCCGAGGCGACCCGGCTCGAGGAGGCGGCCGAAAAACGCCGAAGCCAGTCAAGCGCTGCCGAACACAAGAGCCCCGACGCCTCCGACCTGCTCTACCGCCAGTCCCGGGAGCTCGACGCCCAGGCGCGTGCGCTTCGCGACCGCATCGCGGCCACGCTCGAAAAACACGATGGCCTTCGCCCACGGGAAGACGGCTTCGACGACATTGTCAGAAAGCTGGGCGAGCTGAAGTCGACCCAAGATGGCGCCGCGCGCATGGGACGCGAAGCCCCGCGCCCGATCGCGCTGGCTCGCCTGGGGCTTGCCGAAGCCGTGCTGCGCTACCACCGCCCCGACCTGCTCGAGCAGTTTCAAACCTTCGTGCGCGACCAGTGCCGCCTCGACTACAACCGCATCCTCACGCTCGATCGCGCGCGCGAGATGGACGACGCCGACCTGAAAGCCAAGGCCGACGCCCTCGCCCCGCTCTTCTCGCGCAAAAGCCTCGAAACCCTTTTCGCGAGCGGGCTCGTGACGAGCCCCGCACACCCGCTTCCGAGGAGCTTTGACTTTCTGCCCGAGAAAACGGCCGTCGAAGACAGCGCGGAAGCGCCGCCGATCAAGCTCTCCGACCTCGAGGCCGTCTACGGCCGCGAGGTGACAGTGACGACGTCAGCCGGCGAGCTGCACTTCGAGCCCCGCACCTATCGCTATCCGACCGAGGCCTCGAAGCTCTCGTCGCGCGAGATGGCCGAGGCCGTGCTCGCGCGCCACTTCGGAAAGCCGGTCACCCTCGTCGAGATCGCCAGGCATGGCGCCTTTCGGCGCATCTATCGGCACCCATTCGACGCAAACAAGGTGATCAAGGTTTATGACACGAGCGTGGACGGCGTGCCGCCGGCGCTCATCGTGCACACGATCCAGCACGAGCTGGGGCTCGAGGGGCTGCTCACCGGCCTTGGGTTTCGCGTAGCGCACATCGACCCCTCGGCGCCCGAGCTGCTCGACTACGGCATCATTATACAGGACCGCAACCCGGGCCAGGAAGTGCGCGAGCGCTACCCTGAAGGGGTGAATCCGCAGAAGCCGCCCACGCTGGCGTGGAAGCATTTCATCGATCGCATCGAGCGCCTCAAAAAAGTCGAGCACGAGCTCGAGGCGTCGCAACAGAACGAAGGCTTGGGGCCGCTTCCCCACCTCGGTTACTCGGATCCGCTCGACGGAAACAAGCGCACCGGTGGCGTGGTCGACCGCAGCGGTCGCAATCTCATGATCGAGGATGATTCGCTCGAGCCGATGTTCGTCGACTGGTAGAGGCTTTGCATAGCGCTTGCATAAGTGGCTCGTCATGAACAAACGAACCCTCAACGTCGTCACGGCGGCTACCTTCGCGCTCCTTTCTATTTTCGAGCTCGTTCGCGCGCTTCTGGGACACGCCTGGCCCGGCTACAGCGCGTTGGGCAATCTCGTCGACGTGGTGCACATCCCCTGCTGGACGGCTGCGGCGGTCGGGCTCTTTCTTCGCCGGTCTTGGGGCTACGCGTTCGCGGCGCTCTCGACCATCCTGGTCTTTACGCATGGCGTGGGCATCAACGCGGGTGGCTCAAAGTCGGCGTCGTGGTGCTGGTGCCGGACGTGCTGCTTGGGCCGCTCGCCGGCGCGCGCTGCGACGGGAACATGTCGGGCGGGCTTGGGTCCTGACTGTTGTTGACGCCATTGTTGACACCGTTGTCGAGGCCAGGATTCGTCGTCGTGGTGCCGCCGATTCCGGTGCCAGGCGTGTTTGTGTTCAGGCCGGGCGAGTTGTTCGTCCCGGGTGACGTCGTCATGCCGGATCCTATCGCGCCAGAGCCGCTGCCGGGCGAGCCGGCGCCGGTTCCGGTGCCTGCTCCGGCACCAGCTCCGGCGCCGCCTCCGGCACCCGCCTGTCCATTGACGATCGCCGGCACGCAAAGCGCGCTAACGACAATTGCGAGAAACGCTGTTCGCTTCATGACTTGCTCCTCCTAATCTTTCTTCAGGAGGTGCAAGTGGTGCACCTTACTATCAGTAGCTGCCGGTCTTTTTGATCGACTGGTCGGCGACCTTGCTTCCGTGTTCGAACTTACCGGCGGCTTTCGAGGCGATCGAGCCCACCGTGTCGCCGATGCTCGAGTTCAACAGCGGCGTCCGGATGCCGAGGCTTTCGAGCTGGCGCTGGATCGCGAAACGATTTCTCCACAGAAACACGCCTCCGACGACGACGCCCGCGAGCGCCGCGACCAGGCCACCGACTTTGAGAGTCGTGTCTTCGATGTCGTTCATGTCATTGTCACGCATGGAAATCCCTCCTTTTGATCAGGTTAGAACTCAAGCCCTTGCAGATTTGGTACCGAGTCTCGCGCACACCCCGTGTCAGGGCGACACAGCTTCACGCCTCAAAATCATTTGTGAAAAAGCCGGCACCTCGCTTGCTAAACAAGCCTGCCGGGAGGTCCGTATTTCAATGAACATTCTTAGAACAGCTCTGCTCTTCGTCCTGACCAGTGCGTCCGCGCACGCCGCGAACGTCGACCTGATCGTGCAGTCGATCGCGCACAACTCGTCGACAAACCAGGTCGAGGTCACCGTCGCCAACCAAGGAACCGACAGCCTGCCCGGCTCGTACCACTATCTCTACTTGTATGCGGGAAGCGGCTCGGTCTACAGATACGTGCCCGTGCCGAGCGCCGGCACCACGCAGGTCATCGGCGTGAATCTTTCCGAGCTTGGGAGCGGCTTCCAGGTCGGCTCCACCTATTACATGTACGCGTACGCCGACTACATGGGATACGTGGCGGAGACCAACGAGAACAACAACGCGCTCTCGGCGTACGTCTGGATCCGCGGCACGTCGCAGCCGGAGTTTCGCGTCTCGAGCATCAGTGACGTCGCGAACTCGCCGAACGTCGCCATCACTTACGCGAATAACGGCACGGCTTCGAGCGTGGCTCCGATGCTACAGATCAGCTCGGGCGCCAACGTGGTCAACGTGAGCGGCGCGGCTCTCGGGGCCGGCGCCTCGGCCACGATCAACGTGAGCAAGGCGTCGCTTGGGCTGGTGCTGAACGCCACCAACTCGATCACGGCGGTGGTCGACTCGACGAACCTCGTGGCCGAAGGTGACGAGTTCAACAACACGCTGACCTCGAGCATCTACGTCACGGCTCCGGTCACGCTTCCCGACTATCAGGTGACGGCCGTCGCGCTCGACAGCACGAACACGAAAATCAACGTAACGTACTTCAACGCCGGCGCATCGACGAGCACGTACTCCTACCTGATGCTCAACATCGGGAGCGTCTATAAGCTCGCCTACGTGCCCGGGCTGGCTCAAAACGCGTCGGCGACCTACGCCTTCAACGTTTCGGACTTCGCGATGACCGGAGGTAATTTCTACTTCGCGCTCGGTGTCGCGGACTACTACGGCTACATCACCGAGAGCAGCGAGTCGAACAACTCGAAGTCGGTGACGCTGTCGCTGCCGGTGGGAAGTGGCGGTGGCGGCGGCGGAAGCGGCGGCCTGCCCGATCTCACGGTGCAGGACGTGACGGTGAGCTACGGCTCGATCGGCGTGGTCGTGAAGAACCTGGGCGGAGCGGCCACGGGCGGCTTCTACGTCTACATCAGCGGCAACTCACGCACGTACTACACCTACGTCGGGAGCCCCGGTCTGGCGGCCGGCGAAACCCGCACGATCTGGATGTCGAGCTCGAACCTTGGCTGGTACGGCGGGACGATCCCGATCTATGCCGAGGCCGACCACTGGAACTATGTGCCGGAGAGCAACGAGAGCAACAATACGCTGAGCAAGAGCGTGACGTACAACTCAGGACCTTAGGCGACCTGTGGCGTTGGGGGCGGTGGGCTGGAGCTTACCGCCCCTCGGTCGGGCCGAAGGTCGCCGTGGCTCCCACCATTTGGCAATGTGGCATTTGGGAGTCGGCGACACGAGTTTCCGGATCGGCATTCCAAATGCCACAATGCCAAACGGTGGGACGCGCCGAGGCAATCGCGCCCGGAGGGCCCCGTGCTCAGTAAATGACGACGCCGAGATCGGATTTCTGGTCGGCCACGACGAGGACTCGGCGGTAGGCGTCGCTCAAGAGATCGAGAACCTCATGGGCTTGGGCGCTGAGGCTGCCGCCCTCGGCCGAAAGCCACTCGCGGACGGCCTCGGGCGTGCCGATGCGGACCTTGCGGTTGGAGGCGAGATCGACGCCGGAGAGGGCGGCGCCGTTTCCCTCGAGCAGCTCGGAGCGGACCAGACGCGCGCCTTTGGCCAGCTCGATGTGGCGGGCGCGCTCGCGCGCGTCGTTGAAGAGCGAGTCGGCCAGCGGCGACGAGTTGCCGAGCACCGAGAGGCAGACGAACTGCGCCAGGAGCGACGGGAGCACCGTCGTGGGCCAGAGCTGCCAGCGCGGGGCTTCGGCGAGCGTACCGTCGGCGACGAAGATCACCGGTGCCGGCGCGCTCATAACGCGTTCACCGCGATCACGCCGAGGACCTCCGACTGGTTGGCGACGAGAATCGCGTGGCCGCCGCGGCGGTTGATCTGGTTGGCGAGCGCGCGCAGGCCGTTGTGGAAGTAACCACCGACGGTCTCGACCCAGTTTTCGATCGCGTCGAGGGGTCCCTCGCGCAGGAGCTCGCCGCCGTAGTCGATGCCGTAGACGCCGGGCTCGCAGGCCGAGGCGGTGACGAGCTGGGCGCCGGCGGGCGTGGCGAGCTCGCCGACCTTGCGTTGGGCCAGCGTGCTCAGCAGGCGCCCGTGCGGCGTGGAGTCGGCAAGCGAGGCGAGGTAGGCGGCCTGGGCCAGCTCCTCTTCGCTGCCGGTGGACGGAATGAATACGGCGGTGATCCTCGGATTGGTCGACATGTGGCGCTCCTCTCTCTAAGCGGACGCCGCGTACTGAGCAAAATGCGTGCCCTTGGAAATCGTGCGGGAATCGCCCGAAAACGGCTCCCAGCGTGAAAGAACCGCCCTGGTGCTAGAATCGTTTTGTCACCGAGAAGACCGCGCGCGAGCCGCCCCAGACGGTTTCATCGTCGCGGAGCTCTTCGAGCTCGGTGTCGAAGTCGTAGTCCACCTGGCGGATTTTCTGGAGGCGCGTGAAGATGCCGTCGACCTCGAGCTCCAGGCCGAAGAGCTCGCGCTTGAGGCTCACCTTGAAGTCGGCGTAGTTGGGCGAGCGCGCGCCGTCGGGAAAGACCGAGTAGCCGGCGGCCAGGCCGCCGGTGAAGGCAAGCGGAAGCTCGTGCTCGTAGCCCAGGTTCAGGTACCACGCGTGGGCTCGCGTGCCGTTCCACCGGGGAGAATAGTCGATCTCGAGGGTGAACCCCCGGTACTCGGCGCTGAACGGCACGTCCCAGCTGCTGCGGTCGCGGTCGTTGAAGTACCAGTAGTAGAGGACGCCGAGGCTCAGCGCGGGGCCGTTTTCGCCGAGCTCGTGGCGCAGCCCCAGCGCGCCGTCGAACTCGACGGAGGCCTGCGACTCCTCGAACTTGACGTTCGTGGCGTTGGTGCTGACCCAGAGGTCGTACGGGCCGCTCCAGTCGAAGCCGGCCTGGAGCGAGGGCTGGTGCATGGTTTGGGTGAGGCCGCGCAGGAGGTTGTCGCTGGCCAGGGTGACGTGGCCTTCGATGGTGCCGAGGGCGGCGTCCTCCTCGTCGTCGTCATTGTCGTCTTCAACGTCATCTTCGTCGTCGTCTTCGTCGTCGTCCTCATCATCTTCATTGACGCTCTTCGAAATGGCGGGTGTCTTCTGGGCCGGCACCTTGGGCGGCGAGGCGCCCAGCGCATGCGGTGCGAGAAGCAGGATCGCGATGAGAGCGGCGCTCGCGCGAAACATACGCGCTAGCCGACGAGTCGAAGCACGGCGGCTTCCGATAAGGTCCTTGGCGCGCGCGAGGCGAGCCCAATGTGGTAGCGTTGCTTTCCTAGCATAAGCTCTCGGGTTTCGATGCGGGCGCGTGGGGCGCCTGCGTAGCCGCGCGGCTCGCGGGCGATGCGCCACGGGCCGGGGGCGACCTCGAAGTCGTCGAAGTCGAGCTCGGCGCCCACGCCGACGAGCTTGGCGTAGGCCTCTTTGACGGTCCACATGCGAAGCGTGTCTTCGCGGCGCGTGCCGGCGGGCAGGCGGCGAAGCGCCTCGAGCTCGCGCTCGGAGAGTACGCTCTCGAAGAGGCTCTCGTCAGAGTCGCTCGTGCCGGGGCCGTCGAGGGGCTCGACGTCGACGCCGACCTCGCTCGTGGGCGAGACGGCCGCGACGACGGCGTTGTCGGCGTGTGACAGGTTGAAGTGCAGGCCGTAGCGCGCGGCCTGCTCGTCGCAGAGGCGGGGCTTGCAGCCGGGCTCGTAGATAAAGCGCCAGCTGTCGCGCGGAGCGCTGGCGACGCCGGCGATGCTCGTGAGCGCCTCGCGCAGCAGCACGCGGCTCACGACAAAGCGCAGGCGATCGTCGTTCTGGCGAAAACGCGCGGCCAGCTCGCGCTCGCCCTTGCTCAGCACGGCGAAGTCGGCAGGCGTGAGCGAGGCCGAGGCCAGGTTGAGCTGGGCGATCCAGACTTCGACGCTCATGGCGTGACCCCCGTTCCGAGTGAGGCGGCAAGCGGCAAAAGCCTGCGACGCCGGCTTGCCTGGCGCTTGGCCGGCGGGCTTGCGTGAAACTCGAGCGCAAGCGGCGAGCGCGCGGCGCGCGTCGTCGGAATGCCGTGGTAGGCACCCCCGGCCGAAAGCGTTTCGCCCTTCATCAAGAGAGACAGCGGACCCAGCGACGAGGCGGGCGCCATCTCGGTGTTGTAGAGCACGACGGCCAGGTTCCCCACCGTGCAGCTCTCGCCGATCTTGAGCGCGTCGGACTTCATCACGCGATCTTCGAAAAGGTGGTTCTGGACGATCGCTCCCGCGTTGAGGGCGGCGTAGTCGCCGATCTCGACGAGGTCGAACTCGGAGAAGAGCGTCGTCTCGAGAAACGTGCGCTTGCCGATGCGGCAGCCCACGAGGCGCAGCAGTGGCGCGGCGAGCGGCGTGCCGAGATAGGGCGCGAGCGCCGGGGCCATCACCGACTCGTAGGCGCCGTTGACCATCTCGTTGAGCCAGACGTACATCGACCAGAGCGGAACGATCACGGGCTTGAAGGTGCCCATGACGAGCTTCTTCAGCGCCGCCACGCAAAGCATGGCGTAGAGGCCGAGCGCCAGCGCCGTGAGCGGCAGGCTCGCGAACATCGCAGCCAGGCCAAAACGCGTGAGCACGAGATAGGTAGCCGTTACGCCGACGGCCGCCGCCGAAAGGCCGATATAGCCCGGGATCACGATGCGAAGCGCGTCGATGAGCGCGCGCTGGACGTAGAGCTTCCGTGTCGGCTTGAAGGTGACCGACGCGTCGAAGTTTCCGACCTTCACGCGATGGGGCAGGCGGAAGGCGGGCGAGCCCAGCCACTCGGTGCCGTCGGGCGTGCACTTGGAGTCGGCCGGCGGCAGCGACTGCACGCCGAGCAGGCAGCCGTCACCGAGGCTTGCGCCGACGGGCACGACCGCGCTGTTGCCGACGAAGCTGCGACGGCCGATGCGATTGAAGGCGATCTCGAAGCGGCCGCCGTAGAAACGCTTGCCGCCGACGATCGAGCCATCGGCAAAAAAGCTCTCCTCGCCGACCTCGATCAGCTCGGGCGAAAAATTCCACACCGTCGAAAGCTCGGCGCGCGCGTCGATCCTCGCGCCCAGCAGCCGCAGCCACGACGGAAAGTAGATCGTCGTGTAGAGAGGCTTCAGCGCCACGCGGGCAAGCTTCATCAGCTCATCGCTCAGCCATTTGCGAACGTAGGCCGAGCTCTCGACGTCAAAAACGCCCGGCTTGATGCCGCGGCTATAGACCACAACGCCAACCGGCACCGAGGCGACAAGCGCGGCGACCACGCCGGTGAAGCCATTCGCGAGATAGGCGACGTAGTAAAGCCCAAGCATCGCAAAGCCCGGCACGACCATCGCGATCGCCAGCACTTCGGCCGCGAAAAAGTGGATGAGCCCGAAGAGCACGGGGCGACGCCGGCCCCCCTCGCGAGCGGCCGGAACGGCGACGTCGGCGGCCTGCGCGGGCGAGCCGCGGCGCGACTCCCCTACCCCGATGGTTTCGCCGTCGGGCAGAAGCGACTGATCGTCGAGACGCGCGCCGTTTCTCATGGCCACGTTCAGCCCCAGCACCGAATGGATGCCGACAAAGCAGCGGCTTCCGAGGTCGATGCGTCCCAGGACGAGCTCGCCGTCCTCGACGCGATAACCCAGAAGCTGGGAGTCGGCGCCGATGCTCGTGTCGTCGCCGATGGTGACAAGATCGAAGATCGAGCAGGCCGCCGTGTCGAGCGTGCAGCCCTTCCCGATGCGTGCTCCCATCAGACGGTAATAGAGCGGCAGGATCGGCGTGCCGGCGAACGCGCCGGCGCCGCTGAAGGC
>JACQAX010000181.1 GCA_016194795.1 Deltaproteobacteria bacterium
CTCGTCGAACTTCTCCTCGGTCATCTTGTGCAGCATCGCATCGCGCGTGATGCCCGCGTTGTTGACGAGCACGTCGAGGCGGCCGAGCTTCGACTTGATCTCGTCGACGAGCGCCTTGGCGGCGGAGTGCTGCGAGATGTCGTGGGTGCTCACGAGCGCCTTGCGCCCGAGCGCCTCGATCTCGCCGGCGACCTTGCGCGCGTTTTCGGCGTTGAGGTCGTTGATCGCGACGTGCGCGCCCTCGCGCGCGAGCCTCAACGCGGTAGCCGCTCCCAGACCGCGTCCGGAGCCGGTGACGAGCGCGACCTTGTCTTGAAAGCGATTCTGTTTAGTCATGAGGAGTGCTCCTGGAGCGGATGGCTGGGAATTGCTGAAGTCGTGCGTATACTAACGACGGCCAGACGCCCTTTCAAGCGTCTCTTTGAAAAATATAGTGGGCCCCTAAATTTGCTTTTTGATCGACCAGCAATAGAATCTTCATATTCGTTCCATCCAACCGGCAATGATGTCCGGTCTCACACGGTTTCAAGGAGGAGTTTTAAATGAGAGTCGCCGCCTTCAAGGCTTTCGTCACCGTAACAGCAGCGCTCAGCGTGGCAGCCACCGCGTTCGGTGCGGTGCGTTCAACGTCCGAATACAAACCCGACGAGATCATCGTCAAGTACAAGTCCAACGTCCGCCGCTCGCGGCTGGCCATGGAAGGTATTTACTTGACCGTGAACGTCGTGAAGGTCAAACGCTTTGGCAGCCAGATGCGTCAATTCGAGCAGCTCATCCTTGAAGAAGGCACCGACCTCAACAACGCGATCGCCGCTCTCGAAAAAGACCCGAGCGTCGAATACGCGCAGCCGAACTACATCCTGAAGGCGCTTCCCGTGGAAGTCGCCCAGGAAGCCAAGCCTGCTCCGGCCGGCATCCCCTGCATCCCAGGCATGGACATCCCGGGCTGCGACCCGAAAGCCTGCCTCTTCCCGAACTTCCCTCCGGGTTGCAAGGATAGCGGCGGCGGACAGCCTCCGGGCGAAGATCCGAAGCCTCCGGGCGGCGGTGGCCGTCCTCCGGTTGCCGACAAGCCGGCTGACCCGGCTCCGGGCGCCGACCCCGACCTCGACAAGGCATGGGGTATCGCGAAGATCCATGCTCCCGAAGCCTGGAAGGTCACGCCGGGCTCGCAGAGCATGGTCGTTGCCGTCATCGACACGGGCATCGACTACAACCACGACGAGCTGAGCTTCAACGTCTGGCGCAACCCTGCTCCCGACGCGAAGCTTAACGACGTCGTCGGCTTCGACTTCATCCACAACGACGGCCTGCCGTTCGACGACCACGCGCACGGCACGCACTGCTCGGGTGTGATCGGCGCCGTCGGCAACAACGGCAAGGGTATCTCGGGCGTCAACCAGCGCGTCTCGATCATGGGGCTCAAGTTCCTGAGCGCCGAAGGCAGCGGCGACACCGCTGGCGCGATCAAGGCGATCGACTACGCCGTTACCCACGGCGCCAAGGTCCTCAGCAACAGCTGGGGCGGCAAAGGTGACGACGACAACAAGGGCCTGCGTGACGCCATCCAGCGCGCCGAAGATAAAGACGTCCTCTTTATCGCGGCGGCCGGCAATGACGGCACGAACAACGATACCGACCAGACGTTCCCCGCGTCGCTCAACGCCCCGAACATGATCTCGGTGGCGGCGCTCGACTCGAACGACGGCCTGGCGTACTTCTCGAACACCGGCGCCAAGTCGGTCCAGGTCGGCGCTCCCGGCGTCGATGTGTACAGCACGACTCCTGGCAACAAGTACCAGAAGATGTCTGGTACGTCGATGGCCTGCCCGCACGTGGCAGGCGCCGCGGCACTTCTCTGGTCCGCGCATCCTCAATGGACTCACAAGGAAGTGAAAGCTCGACTCATGGAAAGCGTCGACAAACTCCCATCCCTGGAAGGGAAGACCGTCACTGGAGGACGTATCAACGTCGCGAAGGCTCTCGGCGCTCTTTAAGAGCCGGACTCTTTCGATGGGCAGTATCGGAGGCCGGGGCGGCGACGCTCCGGCCTCTTTTTTTATGCTACACTCGACGGTGATGCGCGCCCTCTATCTCATGCTCGCCGTGGGCCTGTTTTTCGTCGAGCGGCCGGCTTTCGCGGCCGCCAACTGCACGCTGGATTTTCCCGATCGCGACGTGAAGCGGCTGGTGAAGGAGTCGACGACCTATCGCGTGCGCGAGCTCATCCCGTTCCGCCACGGAAAGAAAGATCTTCGCGCGACCTTGTCGCGCGAGCTCGGCGAGGAGCTCGACGCCGAGTACGAGACGTCCGACACGCCGTACACCTTTTATGCCGTCTACGAGAAGATCGAGCAGGTGGCGCTGATCCTCGGCCTCAACGCGCGCGCCTCCGACGGGCCGATGCAGATCTTCGTCGTCTACGACCGCAAGGGAAAGATCCGCGACGTCTACGTCCAGAAGATCAGCTCGAAGGACGCCACGCACTTCCGCTCGAAGTACTATCGCGAGCAGTACACGCGCTACACGATCAACAACATCCCGGGCGAGGCCGACATCAAGCTGCCGCTGCGCAGCCCCACGACCGACACGATCCGCGACCACCACGTGTTCCTGCGCTCGGTGCGGCTGAACATGCTGGTCGTGAAGTACCTCTACAACCAGTTCAAAGAGTAGCTACCGCAGCGCCTGCGCGAGCGCATGGCCCTCGCTGCCCGACGGAGGGATGATCCCCAGCACCGTCGCAAGCGTCGGAGCCAGATCGAGCAGCGACGCCTCGCCGTAGTAACGCCCGGGCTTGAACGCCGGCCCCACGAAGACGAGCGGGACGTTCGCGTCCTGCACGGTCGGGCTCTCGTGCTCGGTGCCGCCGTAGCCGTGACTGTCGAGCGGAAGATGGCCCGGGCGCGACGCGTAGACGACGTCGCCCGAGCGCTCGGGATGGGCGCTTGCGGCCATGCGCCGGGCGATCTGGGTCGGGGGCACGCTTCCGGCGAGCAGGTCGGCCTTCGCGTAGGCCGCCACGATGTAGGGCTGCAGGCGCAGCCACTCGGCGACCGAGCGCGCGGCGGCGTTCAGGTCCTTGCCCTTCTTGGCGAAGAGCGGGCGGTCGAAGCTGATGTTGTCTTCATAGACGAGCACGACCGGTTTTTCGGAGTCGTCGAAGCCGAAGTTCGCGCGCAGGTGCGCGTTCATCTTCTCGCCGATCTCGGTGATCGAGAACAGGCCGCCCGGCAGGCCGAGCTTCTCGTTGAACGCGGGATTGGGCTGCACGCCGTGGTCGCCCGTGAGCGCGATCGTCACGTTGGTCAGGCGCGTCGAACGCCGAAAGGCTCACCGCCAATAAGTCAGGCGTGGGGCCCGCCCCGAGCTTCAGCGCGGCCACGGCCTTGAGCGCGGTATCGAAGGTGAACGCGTTCGCCCATGGCGAGACGAGAAACGGCGCGAGCTTGCCGTCGATCGGGTGCGGAAACTTCGGCCCGAGGCCGCGACCGTCGCCGAGCACCTCGGGGGGCATCGGCGTCGAGGCCCAGTACTGCGAGTCCGGCAGCAGCGTCTCCCATTTTTTCGGCGACTTCGTGGCGACGTAGTCCGTCTTGTTCCACGCCGCGACCCACTCGGGCAGCTTCTTGTCCTTGGCGTAGTACGTGCTCGTCGCCCAGCTTGCCGCCGCCTCGTCGAACCAGAGGGCAAGGTCGGCCCGGTGCCCGCCCATGAGGATCGCCGCACGGTCCTTCAGCGCGATCGACACCACGCGAGGCTTGCCGCCCCAGGCGTTCTTCATCTCGTCGCCGAGCGTGGTGACGAGCAGCGAGCGGGGCGAGCGCCCCGTGTGGTCGCCGCCCTTGCCGCCGACGATCTGGGCGTCGGCGTCGTAGGCCGCGTAAAACTTCTCGTGCAGCCCCTGGTCGAACCAGTAGTTGGCGACGATGCCGTGCAGGTACGGCAGCGCGCCGGTGAGCATGGTGGCGTGGCCCACGGCGGTCGTGTTCGGCACGTGGCCGGTCTGCGCGTTGGGGAAGACGGCGCCTTTTTCCATGAGGTAGCGGAAGCCGCCGGGCTTGCCGCCGGGGAGCGTCGGCGCGAGATACTGCGACTCGAAACGGGCGAGATAGTCGCCGCGAAACTGGTCGATGGCGATCAGCACGACGAGCTTGGGCCGGGGCGCCGCGACGGCCGCGACC
>JACQAX010000182.1 GCA_016194795.1 Deltaproteobacteria bacterium
CGCAGGGGCATCGCGTCCTCCTCGCCGGTGGCCCCGGTGTCCTGCAGGTACGCCTTGTCCTTGCCGAGGAAGAGATACAGAAAAGGCGCCTCGTAGTTGGCGCACATGTTCTGGCGGATCACGAACGTGTTCTCGTCGAGCTTCACGACCTGCATCTTCGGGTCTTTTTGCTTCGAGCAGTCGGGCGCTCCGCGCATCCACTCGACCTTGTCGAACGCCGTCGTGCCGCAGATCTTCTGGGCGACGAGCGCGCTCGCCAGGAGCTTGCCGTTGTCGGGGACGGGGAGCTTGCAGCGGTCGCTCTCGGGAGCGCCGGCGAGGGCAACGGCGGTGACGAGCAGCGCGAGCGTCATATGCCGGGGAAACCGAGCGCCTTGAGGCACGTCGAGAGCGACGACTTCAGCGTCGCCGCGTCGAAGGGTTTGGAGAGGAGGTCGGCGGCGCCGAGCTCCTTCGCCTTGGACACCGTGACGGTGGGGTAGCCCGTGATCAGGATGAACAGCGGCTTGCGCGCGATCGTCGCCAGGGCCCGCACCTTCGTGAGCAGCTCGAAGCCGCCGCCCTTGCGCATCTTCAAGTCGCAGACGACGATGTCGATCGTCTTCTCGCGCACGATCGTGTCGAACGCCTCTTCGCCGCCTTGGGCCTCGAGAATCGTCAGGCCATGGTTCGAAAGCGCGGCGACGATCGTCTCGCGCAGGTCTTTGTCGTCGTCCACGATGAGAACTCTTGCGGGGGTCATGTCACCTATTTTTCCACATTCGCCGTGGGATTTCCATTTCGGCGGAGCTCATGCCGCTTTTTTGCCTTGGGGCGCCCTTGGGAGCGCCGGAGCGGCGGCGTGCTCGACGCCGAGGCGGTATGCCGCCACCTCGTACCTCTTGCCGTGCTTGTCGGCCACCGTGTGCGAGCGGAGCAGGAGCGCGCCCGCGAGCCCGGGGTTGGCGGCGGCCAGGGTCACGGCCAGCTCGTCGCGCATGATCAGCAGCGAGCTCGGGGCGTCGGCGCCCGCGATCTGGCGCTCGAACTCGAGCAGCCGGGCCGACTCGACGAAGGGCGAGGTGCCGCCGGTTTCCTCCCAGTACGCCTCGCGCGAGCCCCCGACGTTTTCCCAGACGGGCCTCACGGCTCCCTGCGCGATCGCCGCGCGAAAGTGGAAGCCACGCGCATCGGGCGGATAGAGGCCGCGCTCGCGGAAGTCGCGCTCGAGCAGCCCCGACAGGCGTTCCATCTCGTCGGAGGCGAGCACCGCGCTGAGGGTGGGGTCGTCGGACTTGTCCTTGTCGAAGAAGCCGATGATCTCGTCGCCCTTGCGCTGGATGACGGTGCCGCCGTGCTTCGTGACGGCCGTGTAGAAGTGCGAGCGCCAGATCGCCACCGGGTCCTCGCGCGACTCGCGGCGCGCGCGGTGGCGGTAGAACGGCTCGGAGTATTTGAGGTCGGCCACGAGCATCGTGCCGTAGATCTGCTCGGGCAGCTCGGCCCGGCGGTGGTACTCGGAGACCGGCGACTTCTCGATGAGCTGCTCGCGCTTGCGGTGCTCGCTGAAGACGATCGCGCTGAGGAACAAGCCGAGAGCGAGGTGGACGAAACGGAACCACAGATTGTGCTGGGTCATCGACGTGAGCGAGTTGGCGACCACGTAGCTCAGCAGGCCGAGCGCTCCGAGGGCCGAGCCCACGAGAAAAAGTCTCCGGACGCGGGTCGGGAGAGACGTCTCTTTCTTGTCGCGCTGGATGAGGTAGAGCGCCTGAAGGAAGCAGGCGAGCGAGCCGATCGCGTACAGGGCCGGCTGCAGCCGGCCCACCACGAAGTCGAGGAAGGCGACACGATGAACCGATTCCCGCAATGCGAAGGCCACGCCGGCCGAGCCGAGCAGCAGCGTCGGCAGGCCCCAGCGAAACACGATCTTCCGGGTGCGCGCGTACGCCAGCCCCAGGAACATCGCCAGGATGCCTTCATAGGCGCGCAACGTGACGGCCACGTACAGCACGAGGGTGCGGTTGCTGCGCAGCTCGATCACGTCGCACATCCAGAACTGGTAGAAGGCGTTCACGAGCGCGTAGACGGCCATGTAGAAATACTCCTGGTTCGTCGGTGACGCTCGCCAGAAGAGGAGAAAGAGCGCGCCGACGAGGAGATTGGCGATTCCGATGATGAGCGGGCGGACGCGTTTCACGAACGAGAGAAACGTCAGGTAGTGGTCAGCCGCCGCATGCGTCGCGAAGCCCTCTTCGCCGAGGCCGCTGTTGAGGAAATCGGGGTACTCGACGCCCGGCTCGTAGCGAAGCTGAATCGCGATCCGGAGCGGGTTGTTGCCGCGGAGACGATCCATCGGCAGTTGCAGCACGAGCGGCGTCAGCAGCGAAGGGTTGCCCGACGTGACGAGATGACCGTCGATCCAGATGTTGTACGTCGCGCGGATCCAGCCGAGAATGACGTGGTTCGCCCGTTGGAGCGCCGCCTCGCGCAGCAGCTTTACCGGAACGGCCGTTCCGAGCCAAAGCTCGTTGGACGGGGCGCTCGCGACTTTCTGGCGATGCCCGGCGTCGGCGCGGCTGGAAGAACTGTTCCAGAGCACGGAGCCCGCGGGGCTCGCGAGACAGGATGGGTCGCTCGTCGTGTCGTAGCCGCAAACCGTTTTCGACGGGCCGTAAACGACGCGCCACGAGACCTTGGGGATCAGCACCAGCGGCTCGGAACGACCCCAGTCGGCGAACTGCTCGGCCAGAACCGGGAGCATCGCGACGAGCCCGAGGAAGGCGAGGACGACCGTCAGCACGTATTTCGCGCGCACGCGGAACGGGTCTACCGCCTCGAAGCGCTCGTGCTCCGGGCGGTGCAGCCGTTGTGCTAGCTCGGTCGTGAGCTTTCGCGGGTTGATGCCCATCATTTTCTTATCGGGAAAGCCGCCTAAACACCTGATTTTCAATGCTGGGTTTCGGGCATTTCGTTCCGGCGCGCGACCGGGTAAAATCATCCACGTGGGGGGCCACATGACTCAGAAACGTTTGCTTTTGGTAGTGTGTACTTTTGTGCTGTCCGCGCCTGCGGTGGGGTGGGCAAAGGCGGCCGATTCCGGCAGCGGGGCCGACGAGCACATCATGTGCGAGAGTCCGCCGTGCGTCGACATGCTTTCGGTGCCGAAAGAGTGCACGAAGTCGAGCTCGGACGCCGAGTTCGAGCCGTGCATGATCAACTACTGCAAATCGGGCGACAACAGCTCCAAGAAAATCTGCGTCATCTTCAAGGACGAGGCGGAGAACGCGAAGGTGAAGGCCTCGGCGAAACCGCTCGGCGAGAAGGACAAGAAGAAGTCGACCGATCTTCGCAAGGCCGTCGACGATCGCGTGAAGCAGTACAATAAGTCGGTGAAAGACAAGAAAAAGGGCGGCTCCGCGGAAAACGACAAACGGGATCCGAAAGACGTCAAAGACTTCATCGGCGCGCCCGCTTTCCCTGGCGGCGGGAGTGGCTCGCCGGGTCGGGTCGACATCCGGGAGTAAAATACTCCAGAAGTAAGCTCATAAAAGGGTTCGGTTTTTTTGAAAAATATAATACGGTGCATTCTTATTCTTGACTAAAATAATCGGTTAAGATACTAATGCGGTCGCCTATGGAACTGATGCCACAATTCCAACAGGCGCCAGACTTTCGCACGTATTTGCAGAACGAGCTCGTTCGCCGTTGCCGGGCGAATCCTCGCTATTCGTTACGTGCGTTCGCGCGCATGTTGGACGTAGAACCGTCCTTTTTATCCAAGATCCTCAACCGCAAACGCGCGGTCACGGAGGATACCCTCGATCGCTTCTCCCGGAAGCTGAGCCTCTCGCCCGTCGACGTCCAGAACTTCAAGACGCGGCTCAAGAACGTCGAGCTCGAGCCCGCGCTGCAGTTTCAGCAGATCACGCTCGACCATTTCCAGATGATCGCCGACTGGTACCACTACGCGCTCCTCGAGCTCGTGAGCACCAAGGGCTTCAAGCCCGAGGCCAAGTGGGTCGCGCGCCGGCTCGGCATCACGCCGGGCGAGGTGAGCGACGCCGTCGACCGCCTCGTGCGCCTGGGCTTTCTCGAGGTCACGCCGCGCGGACGCTGGGTGAACAAGTCGGGAAGCAATACGACGGTGGGCAACGAGTTCACCGCCGCCGCTTTTCGCCAGCTCCAGCGCCAGGTGCTCGAGAAGGCGCTCATCGCCCTCGAAGAGGTGCCGATGGAGCGTCGCGACCAGTCGTCGATGACGATGGCCATCGACGCGAGCCTGCTGCCCGAAGCCAAGGAGCGCATCCGCAAGTTCCGTCGCGAGCTGTCCCGCTTCCTCGCCAAGAGCGACTCGCTCGACGAAGTGTACCAGCTCGGGATCTCACTCTACCCCTTAACCCAGGTGATCAAAGAATGAAGACGCTCGCAAAACCCCTCGCGTTCCTGTTGGCCCTCGTCTCGCTCTCGCTCCCCGCGGCTTTCGCCGCCGATGGGCAGGAAGGGCACGGCGGCGATCCCTTCGCGCTCGAGTTCGTCGGCGTCGGCCGGATCCTCTCGCGGTTCTTCAACCAGATCCCCGAGCAGCTGCTCACGCAGTTTCCCGGCTTCTCGGCCCAAAAGATCTCCGAGGCGGTCGAGAAGACGCGCGTCGTGAGCCGGCTCCACGTCTATCTCGACGGCGAGGAAGTCGACGCCAAGAACTACTGGAAGAGGAAGCTCATCCGCCTCGGCCGCCTGCGCTGGGCGGGCACGGCCAACGATCCGCGCAAGCGCGTGCTGCTCGTGCTGCACGAGTACCTGGGCATCGCCCAGCGCGATCGGCGCTACGAGCTCTCGAACCTGTTCCAGGTGCTCGTCGAGCACAACCCCGACCTCGTCGTCCGCGTCGGCGGGCTGAAGTCGTGCGGGCTTGCCGGCCCGCTCGAGGAGCGCGCCGCCGAGTGCGAGCGCGTCTTCGGCGCGCGCGGCGACGGCTGGAAGCTTCTGATGAAGCTCGAGGAAAGCTTCTCGGTCGTCCGCGACGCCGAAACCGGCCTCGTCTGGACCGACTTCGAGAACTCGCTCGGCTTCGGCACGCTGATCGACGCCCGCAAGGACTGCGCGCTGTTCGGCGGCACGCCGAGCCTGGTCTTCGGCCTGAAGAGCAATCTCGAGGCGCTGATGAAGTTTCGTCTGCCCACGGCCGACGAGTTCGCCGTCGCCGACCAGCA
>JACQAX010000183.1 GCA_016194795.1 Deltaproteobacteria bacterium
ACCGCCTCGACGGCTACCGCAACATCGTCGCGCACGGCTACACGAGCCTTCCGCAGCGCGAGGTTTTTCTGCGCATCCGCGACGGACGCTACGAGGTCGGAACCTGGCGCGAGACGGCCGCGATGTCGCGCGTGCTCTCGGTGCCGGTGCCTTCGGAGGACGTGGGCCAGTGGGTTGAGCTGAGTGGCGCCTACGACGGCGCGCGCTGGGTGCTCTACCGCAACGGCAAGGAGCTCGCGGCGGTGCCGGACGACGAAGGGCCGGTTTCGGTCGCGGCCGACTGGGCCATCGGCGGCTGCGCGCGCGGGCTTTGCGCGGGCGGCGGAACGAGAACTTTCTCGGGCGAGATCGCCCGTGTTTCGATAGCGAGGACGGAATGACGAAAGCCTTGTTGACGGTAGTGGCGTTCGCGCTTTGCGCGCCCGGCGCGCGGGCCGGCTCGGATCCCGAACGCGCGAAGTTCGTGAAAGAGCAGTTTAGGCATGCCTGGCAAGGCTACGTGAACTACGCGTGGGGGCACGACTCGCTCAAGCCCCTCTCGCGCGGCGCCCACGACTGGTACAACGGCACGCTGCTCATGACGCCGGTCGACGCTCTCGACACGATGCTCATCATGGGGCTCGACGCCGAGGCCCGCCAGGCCAAGGAGCTCATCAAGCATCGCCTCTCGTTCGACCAGAACATGGAGGTGAGCGTTTTCGAGACGACGATCCGCATTCTCGGCGGCCTGCTCTCGAGCTACCAGCGCACGGGCGACGCCGACCTGCTCGTGCTGGCCGACGACCTCGGCCGCCGCATGTTGCCCGCGTTCGACTCGCCGTCGCGGATGCCCTACGGAGTCGTCAACCTTCGCACCGGCGCCGTGTCGCGCCCGCGCTCGAATCCGGCCGAGATCGGCTCGCTGCTGCTCGAGTTCGGAACGCTGAGCCGGCTTACCGGCAAGGGCGAGTACTACGCGCGCGCCAAGACCGCGCTCGTCGAGCTTTTCAAGCACGCCTCCGAGCACGGGCTCGTGGGCTCGGACTTCGACGTCGAGGACGGCGCCTGGGTCGACCGCGACTCGCACGTCGGCGGCACGATCGACTCGTACTACGAGTACCTCTATAAAGGCTGGCTGCTCTTCGGCGACGCCGACCTCAAGGCGATGTGGGACAAGAGCATCGCGGGCGTGAACCGCTTCGTCGCCGACGACGACAACGACGAGCTCTGGTACGACCACGTCGACATGAACACGGGCCGTCGCAAGGCCACGCTCTACGGCTCGCTCGACGCTTTTTTCGCCGGCCTGCTGGCGCTCTCGGGCGACCTGCCGCGGGCGCGCGCGCTCCAGGAGTCGAACTACAAGATGTGGACGCGTTTCGGTATCGAGCCCGAGGAGCTCGATTATCGCTCGTGGAAGATCAAAGACCCGGCCTACCACCTGCGCCCCGAGATCATCGAGTCGGCGTACTACCTCCACCACTTCACCGGCGACGATCGCTACCTCGCGATGGGCGCGACGTTCGTCGACGATCTCGTGAAATACTGCAAAACCGACACGGGCTTCGCCGAGCTGAAAAGCGTGGTGACCAAAGAGAAGAGCGATTCGATGGAGAGCTACTTCTTCGCCGAAACCTTGAAATACGCGTACTTGCTCTTCGCCCCGAGGCAAACCCTTGATCCTGAGCACGAGATTCTGAACACCGAAGCGCACCCCCTCAAGCGCACCTGGTAGCCAATAGAACCTCTTACACGGTGTCAAAACCACCCCGATCGCCAAGTGCGCGAAGCACTTGAGCGATAACGGGCCTGGCATGGCATGCGTGTTGCTCAAGTACACGACCCAGTTGGAGGTGGCCCATGAAGCTGCTTTTTATTTCGGTCCTGCTGGTCGTCCTGTTCGCCTATCAAAAAGACCTGAACGCCGCGGGACTCACGGTTCAGACGAACGTGGGCTGCACCGACCTCTCGCCCGACGCGCGCAACACGCGCCTCGAGCACGTCAAAGCCCAGCTCGCGCTGGCGGCAAAGCAGATCGCCGACACCGACAAGGCCAAGGGCGAGCTCAACAAGTCGCTCAAGGTCGACAAGGCCGGCAACATCATCGCCAAGATCGGCGGCGCGATCGCGGGCGTCGCGCTCGCCTGGCTGGGCCTGAGCGCCGTGAAAGATTGGGCCGCCAAGAGCGGCATCGCGATCTTCGCCACGATGTTCGGCGGCGGCGGAGAGGCGCTCGCCAACGTGAAGGCGGGTGGCTACTTCATCACCATCGAAGGGCGCAAGGTTTACGTGCGCGATCCGACCGAAGCGCTCGCGTGGATCGACTCGCGTATCGACGACGTCGAGGCGGCGGCCAACGTCAGCCCAACGGGCCTGGTGAAGACCGACATGCCGTTTCTGCATTCGGCGTGCACGGGTGACTACGAGTGCCCCACCGACCCACAGGCGGTCGACGAGCTCATGAAGGCGCTTGCGCAGTGGTACGCCAAAGCGCAGGCGGCAAAACCCGCCGACGCCGAGAAGCGCCTGAGCGAGATCGAGATCCCGTTCGTCGAGCACACGGCTCGCATCCTCAAGCTCAAGCTCGGGTACTACAAGGCTTTGGACGAGGTTCTTAAATCTTGTATATCTCGCTGAACTTCGACGTGAGGTAGCCGGTGAAGTGCTTCGCGTTGAGCGCTTCGCCGGTCGCCTTGCGGCAAAGCTCTTCGGACCGATAGCGCATGCCGTGGCGATGGACGTTCTCGCGCAGCCACTCGCGCAGCGGCTGAAACTCGCCGCGCTCGAGCTTGCCGTCGAAGTCGGCGATGTCCTTGCGAGCGGCGTTGAAAAGCTGGGCGGCGTACATGTTGCCGAGCGTGTACGTCGGGAAGTAACCGAACGCCCCCATCGACCAGTGGATGTCCTGCAGCACGCCCTGCGCGTCGTTCGGGGGCTTCACGCCGAGGTAGTCTTCCATCTTGCGGTTCCAGAGCGCGGGAAGCGCCGAA
>JACQAX010000178.1 GCA_016194795.1 Deltaproteobacteria bacterium
ACGACGTGAAGCCGATGTATCCCGCCGCGCTCGGCAACGCGAACATCCTGACGGTCGCCTCGACGACGCTCGACGGCAAGCTCGAGCCCTACTCGAACTTCGGCGCACGCAGCGTGCACGTCGCGGCTCCGGGCGGCGACGTGGGCGCGGGCCTCTGGGGCCCCGACTTCCTCGGCGCGGCGGGCGCGGGCTACGTGCGGCTCACCGGCACGTCGATGGCCACGCCGGTGACCGCGGGCGTCGCGGCGCTCGTCAAGAGCGCTTATCCCGAAGCCGGCGCCGTCGAGCTCAAGTCGCTCGTGATGAGCACGGGCGTGCCGAGCCCCGCGCTGAGCGGCGTGACGGCGACGGCCTCGGTCGTGAACGCTTCGCTCGCGGTGAACGCAGCCCAGAGAGCGGCGCTGATGGCCGCGCTTCGCAAGGGCTTCGGCACGGGCCCGGTGGCTCAGCGCTGATCGCCTTTGTGGCCGCGGCCCTTTTTCTTGCCTTGGCCGTTGTTCTTCTTCTGGGGGTGCTGCTGATGTTGCTGATGCTGTTGCTGATGCTGTTGCCGCTGGTGTTGCTGCAGCTGGTGCTGCTGCTGCTCCTGCCGCTGCGGTCGCGAGGGCTGGTGGTGGGGCAGCTGTTGGCCCGAGTGGTTCTGGCGGCGCTGCTGGCGCTGCGCCTGCCGGTACTCGACGTGGCGGGTGAAGAGCGGGGCACGCTGCTTGAGGTGCTCGAAGAACGCCGCGCGCTCGAACTTGCGTGGGGCGGGTGGAGACGCCATTCCCCGCTGCATCGAGGTCATCATGCCCGCCGTGACGAGCGCGTGGGCCGTGGGGCGGCGGAGCTCTTCGGGGCTTTTGGCCATCGCCACCGAGCCCTCGAGGGTGTGGACCGCCGACTCCGTGGCCTTCGCGTCGTGCTCGACGATGAACTCGGTGCCTCGCACGCCCATGACGCCTGACGGCGTCTCGACGACGAACGGCTTCTCATCGGAGTAGATCTTTTCGACCACGGCGTGGAGCATCCCGTAGAGCAGCGACACCGTCGTGGCCGGCGCCTGTTCGGTGTAGGGCTGCTTGACGGTGAAGTCGCTCGAAGGGCCGACGACGATCTCGCTCTGGTCGTTGAGGACGATCGCCACGCTCTGCTGCGCGCTCGTCACGACGTGGTCGCCCACATAGAGCGTGTCGCCGATTCCCATCGTGTTCACGGCCGGTCCGTTGCGCACCTCGATCGTCTCGGCCCCCGCGGGGCCTTCGACGTGGTCGACGCGTCCGGCGGCCTGGCCGACGTGCGGCTCCGCGGCCGTTGCGACCGAGACCAGCAAGGCGAGCGCGGGCAGGGCGAAGAGATGTTTCGGAAGCATGCCTCCGATTTTCTCCCGACCCGGTCAACGAGGCAATGAGCAAAAAATCACGGGCGGGGAGCGGTCTCGTCCTGCTTCGGAACGAAGAGCACCGTCGTCATGCCGCGCTTCTTGATCTCCTCGAGCACGTGCGGGAGGACGATCGCCGTCTGTTCCTGGATGTCGTGGAAGAGGATGATGCCGCCCTTCTCGCGGTCCAGCTCGCGGATCACGTTCTGGAGCAGCGCGACGGGGTTGCGGATCTTCCAGTCGAGCGAGTCCATGTTCCAGAAGAACGTGGCGATTTCGTGTTTCTTCACGAAGGCCTGCAGCGTCTTGCTCGCGTAGCCATACGGGAAGCGAAAGAAGGGCATCTCGACGCCGGTCGCCGCCATGACGGCTTCGTGGCCCCAGAGGATGTTGCAGTCGGAGCGGCCGTAGGCCAGCCGCGGCATGAGCTTCGGGTCGCAGACGCCGTTGCCGAACGCAAGCTTGGGCAGCTGCGGGTGGTTGTAGCTGTGCGAGCCGACCGAGTGGCCGGCGTCGAGCACGGCGCGCGAGAGCTTGGGAAAGCGCTTGGCCATCTCGCCGACCTCGAAGAAGGTGGCGCGGACGCCGGAAGCCGCGAGCGTCTTGAGAATCCGCTCGGTGCGCGTCGGGTGTGGGCCGTCATCGAAGGTGAGGGCGATCTCGCCCTGCTGGGTCTTCGTCGTGCGCTTGAGGCCGCCGTCGTGGAGCACCTCACCGCCTTTGGCGTCGACGATGCGGATTTCGGAGGCGAGCGACGGAGCGTCGCCATCCCCGTCGTCGACGATCGCGCCGTCGCCGTCCTCGTCGCTTGTCTTCAGAGGATGGTGCATGAGCTTGAGCTCGAGAGCGCTCGCGGCCCAGTGGGCCTCGAGGCGATGCAGCAGGGGCGCGCGGCACGAGATCAGCTTCGGGTTGTGGAAGTGCTCGAGCTCATGGCTGAAGAGCGCGAGGTCTTCGTCCGCCAAGGACGAGAGCTTCGCGCAGAGCTGGCGCCAGGCTTCCGGGGAGCCCTGTTTTTCGACGTCGTCGAAGAGGTCTTCGGGAGTGTGCCCCGAGGTCTTCCACTCGTTGAAGCCGTCGGAGGTCGCGTTCGCCGAGAGCGCCAAAAAGACGCGTTGGCTGATGTTCAGCTGCTTCTGAACCAGCGGATCGGCCATCGTCGTGAAACCCGTTAAAACACCGACACAACCAACTAAAACTCTCAATTTCATGCGCTGTGTCATACCTAATATGACCAGCTAGGTCAAATTTGCCTAACCGATTGAAACAAATAGATAAAATCGAGTCGCCTTTTCGATATTATACCAGGAGCAATGCAGTATAATTGAAGGATCGGGGGAAACATATGCGTCAATGGTTAAGCTCGTCGATCGTCTTCGCATCGAAGATGCTTTTCGCATCGGTGCTGTCGCTGGTCGGCCTCTTGTTCGTGCTGATGATCGTCGCGCGGCTCGACGTGGCCTTTTTCGAGTCGAACGGGATGCTCCAGAGTACGGACGTCCGAGAGGCCTTCTACTACCAGATCTTCGACATGGACGGCATCATGTACACGATGCTCTTCCTGGGTTTCGCGGCGGTCGTCGCGCTCTCGTTCCTCTTCTGCAAATCGCAGTTCGACTACTTCCGCAATCTCTCGAGCGCCTTCAAGCTCTTCGCCGAGAAATGGGACGCGCCGCCGACCGCGCTGCTCGGCCGCTTCAACCCCTACATCACTTACTTCTTCGACATCATGAGCCGGCGCGTGAACGGCGAGACCGAGGAGGGCCTCGAGGCCCTCATCACTCGCGCGTCGCGTGAATGGCCCAAGAGCCCGGCGGTCTCGTGGAACGACCAGCTGCAGTTCGCGGCGATCTCGGGCATGCTCGGCCTCTTCTTCTCGGCCTGCTGCGCGATCGTTTACCTGAAAGTGAGCGGCCGCGTCGTCGAGCTCGCCAACACGATCGTCCACTTCCGGACGGCCACCGGGCCATCGTTCCTCACGGAGCAGTTCGACATCGTGAACATCGTCGTGTGGTGCATCCTCGCCGCGACGACCATCACCTTCGTCGTCATCGGCTATCGTTTCGGCCGCCAGATCGCCGAAGCCGACTACGCGATCCTGCGCGACCTCAAGGGCTATATGGAAGGAAACTTCCGGCAGCGCCTCTTCCTGCGCAGCAACGACCCCGCTCAGGAATACGTCGATCCGATGAACGAGGTGCTCGAGAAGATCTCCGTCAAGCTGCGCGCCCAGGGCGTCGCGGAGGCGAAAGAGTCGACTCAGGCGGCCGCTCAGGGGATCCCGGCCGTAAAGCTTGGATGAGCTCGAGCGAGACCGAGGTCGCGATCATGGCCGCGATCGGCGAGCTCGCCGACGCCTATTCGAACGGTGACTATCGGCGCGTGACGTCGATGTACGTGCCCGATCCGGGCGTCGTGGCCTTCGGCCCGTCGGTGGGCGAGAAGTGGATCGGCCCCGAGGCGATCGCCTGGGCCTACGCGCGCGACTTCCGCAACTTCCCCGACTCCGAGCTCGAGTTCAACTGGGCATCGATCGCGGGCCGCGACGGCGTCGCCTGGGTGGCCGCCGACTGCAAGGCGCACGTGAAGATCGACGGGCGCGTCCTGCGCGTCGACGGTCGCTTCACGGCGGTGTTCGAGCGGCGCGGCGACCGCTGGCTCATCGCCCAGTCGCACTTCTCGTTTCCCGCGGCGCTCTGACGCCTTACCAGCGATGGTACGCGGGATGCCCGGGCTTCACCGCGACGAAGGTGCCCCGGCACGTCGCGCAGGTTTTTCCGCCGGCGCGCAGCTCGGCTTCGATCGTGGCGCGGTCGTCGCGCGTAGCGTCGACGACTTTCGCGACGAGCTCGATCGCGCCGTCGGTCGGCGTCGGGCGCAGCAGCTTGATCGCGTAGTCGGCGGTGACGGTGCACGGCGGCTGCGCCGCGCCTGTTTTTTTCATGAGGTGATGGGCGGCCGTCCAGTTCGAG
>JACQAX010000179.1 GCA_016194795.1 Deltaproteobacteria bacterium
CACATGTCGGCGCGCGTGAAGCCGGGCCTGCGCGTGGTCTTCGAGCCGGGCGTCGTCGCCGAGCTCGTCTCGACGCACGAGGAGCGGCTGGCCACCGAGGGCGAGGTGCGGCTGAAGTTCGGCGGTCTCGCGCTCGAGCGCGCGGCGAGCCCAGGCAACGAAGCCGACGCCGAGAAAAAATTCGAGCACTGGCTCGAGCGCCACGGCCACGTGCCGCTGCCGCCGTATATCGCGCGCGACGACGCGGACGCCGACAAGAAGACCTACCAGACCGTCTATGCCGCGCGCACCGGGTCGGCGGCGGCGCCGACGGCCGGCTTTCATTTCACGCCCGAGCTGCTCGCGCGGCTCGAGGCCGCCGGCGTCAAGCGCGCCCACGTCACCCTGCACGTGGGCCTCGGAACCTTCCGCCCGATCAAGACCGAGAAGATCGAGGACCACGTGATGCACGAGGAGACGTTCGAGATCTCGCCCGAGTTTCTCGCCGCGTTTCTCGAGGCGCGCGCGGCGGGCCGAAGGCTCGTCGCCGTCGGCACGACGGTCGTGCGGGCGCTCGAGAGCTGGGCGGCGCAGTGCGAGGCCCGCGGCATCGAGCCCGGTGCGCCCGGCTCGGCGGGCGTGTTCTCGACCCGCGCGTTCATCTATCCCGGCTTCCGGTTCCGCGTCGTCGACGACCTGCTCACGAATTTCCACCTGCCGCGCTCGTCGCTCCTGGTGCTCGTCGCGGCGGCTCTCGAGCCCGCGGGCGTCGGCGTCATGCGCGAGGCGTATCGCGTCGCCGTCGAGGCGGGGTATCGTTTCTTCAGCTACGGGGACGCCATGTTCATAAGAGGTGCTCACGAATGATCAGAAAGCACGGCCTCGTCGTGGGGCCTTTTCAGTGCAACTGCTCGCTGCTCGTCTGCGAGAAAACGAAGGAAGCCGTCCTCATCGACGCGGGCGACGAGTTCGAGCGCATCAAGAAGCTCTGCGAGACCCAAGGCGTGACCGTGAAATACTCGCTCCACACCCATGCGCATCTCGACCACATCGGCGCCGTCGAGGGCCTCAAGAAATGGAAGCCCGAGACGCGGATCTGCCTGCACCGCGGTGACGAGGACATCTACAAGAACCTCGTCATGCAGGGACAGCTCTTCGGCATCAGCTATAACCCTCCGCCGCCCGTCGATCAGTTCGTCGAGCACGAGGAGACGCTTCGTTTCGGCGAGCACGAGCTCAAGGTCATCCACACGCCCGGGCACTCGCCGGGCGGCGTGTGCTTCCGCTTCGAGGCCGGCACGTTGGGCGAGACACCGACCGTCTTCAGCGGCGACACCCTCTTTCAGAGCTCGATCGGGCGCACCGATCTCTGGGGCGGCGATCAGCGCCAGCTGGTCAAAAGCATCAAGGAGCGGCTGCTTTCGCTCGACGAGGAGACCCAGGTGTTCCCGGGGCACGGGCCGGCCACGACGGTGGCGGCCGAGGCGCGCGATAACCCGTTTCTCTGACAGGACCGCACCGGAACAAGCTGCCCGTTGCGCGCGCGGCCCCATCAAATAAAATCGAGGCATGCGCAACCTTCTCCTCATCCTGCTCGCCCTGTTCCTGGCCACCGCCTGCGGGGGGCGCGGCCGCGTGCTCGTCGTCAAGTCCGAGCCCGCCGACGCCGAGGTCTGCATCAAGGGCAAGGCCAAGAGCGAGCACTTCTCGAACCGCAAGTCGTGCGTGGGCACGACGCCGTTCGAGGCCGATCGCGTCGACGTCCTCGACGACGGCGGCGAGAAGCGCACGGTGAAGTTCAAGGACGTCGAGGGCGACAAGGAAAGCTTCTACGTCGTCGTCGGGCGCAACGGCTATGCCTCGCAGGCCATCGAGGTTCCGGCCTGGGAGCACATGGTCGTGCTGAAGCCCGAAGGCGCCGCCGCCCCGGCGCCCGCGCCGGTGATTCCGCCGCCGCCGGTCGCGCCCATCCCGAGCCAGCCCGCAGCCCAGGGCTCGGTGAAAATCTCGTCGGAGCCGGTGGGTGCGCTCGTTTATCTCAACGACTCGCTGAAGGGGAACACGCCGTTCACCTACCAGGGCGCGGCCGGCACCGTGCGGCTCAAGCTCGAGCTCGAGGGCTACGCGCCGCTCGAGAAGGTGATCACCGTCGAGGCGGACAACGCGATCAAGGTGAGCTTCAAGCTCCAGAGCGCCAAGGCCGCCGCGGCGGAAGAGAAAAAGTCGCGGCCGGTCGAAAGCGAGCCGGTCAAGGCGAAGGAGCCTGTGGAGGCGCCCGCCCCGGCGCCCGCCGCGACCCCCGCCCCGAAGTGACATTTCAGGGGCGTTGGACTACGATACCGGCATCATGCCAGCTGGGCCGTATCGAATATCCGCCTGTGTGATCGCCCGCAACGAGGAGCGCGCCATCGAGCGCTGCCTGCGCTCGCTCGCGTTCGCCGACGAGCGGGTCGTCGTCGACGCCGGCTCGACCGATCGCACGGTCGAGCTCGCGCGCGCGTGCGGCGCGAAGGTCGTGTCGCACGACTGGGCCGGCTTCGCGCGCCAGCGCAACGTCGGCCTCGAGAACTGCTCCGGCGAGTGGGTCTTCTTCCTCGACGCCGACGAGGAGGCGTCGCCCCAGCTCGCGGCCCGCCTGCGCGCCATCGCCGGCGACGCGCCGGAAAAGCATCCGGCCTGCTACTCGATCCGCCGCGACGAGTTCTTCCTTGGGCGCGAGCTGCGCTTCGGCCCCGGCAACCCGTCGCACCAGTGGCGCTTCTTCAAGCGCGCGGGCGTGCGCTTCGAGGGCGAGGTGCACGAGTTTCCGCGCTTCGAGGGCCCGGTCGGCCTTGTCGATGACGCCGCGATCTCGCACTGGCCTGACCTCGGGATCGACAAGTTCCTCACCAAGCTCAACCACTACACGACGCTCGAGGCGCTCGACCGCTTCGCCCAAGGGCAGCGCACGACTCTTTTCCATGCCGCCGGCACCTTCTTCACGACTTTTCTCAAGAACGGCATCCGCTATCGCGGGCTCTGGAACGGCAAGGAAGGCTTCGTGCTCACGGTGCTCGAGTCGTTTTCGCGCGTCGTGCGGCACCTCAAGCTCTGGGTGTTCTGGCAGGTGCACGAGGGGAAGCTCAAGCTCGACCTGGGCCTGAAGCTGCCGCGGCCCGGCTCGGCGCGCCCGCTCGAGAAGGCCGAGCTCGAGCCGCCCGTCTGGAAGCCCGGCTCATGAAGGTCGTGCATTCCTGCACCTCGGACAGCTTCTCGGGCCTCGAGGCGTACGTGCTCGAGCTCGCGTCGTGGCAGTACCGCTCCGGCTTCGACGTCGAGCTCTTCTGCCGCGAGGGCAGCCCGCTCGACGAGCGCGCGCGCGTGGCGGGAATTCCCGTGTGGACGATCGGCGCCCGGGAAAAGCCGGGCTTGAGGCTCTGGAAACGCGTTTACCGGGGCTGGCGCGAGCGCCTGCGCCTCGGCGAGGCCGTGCTCCACATGCACGCGGGCGGAGAGCCGCGCTACCACTTCCCGGTGCTGGCGCGCAACCCGCGCCGGCTCATCAAGACGATCCTCCATTACCACATCTGGATCAACCACAAGAAGACCGACCCGTGGCATCGCGCCCTCTTCCTCGGCATCGACGAGGTCTGGACGTCGAGCGAAACCGCGCGCGCGCACCTCTCGACGCTGCTGCCGATCCCGCGCACCCGCATTCGGGTCGTGCCGTACGGGCGCGACGTGGGCGCGCTGACGAGCGCGCCGGCCGGCGAGTGGCGCCGCGACGTGCGCTCGCGCCTGAAGCTCGCGGAGAGTGACGTCCTCGGCCTGTGCGTCTCGCGCCTCGAGCCGATCAAGGGCGTGGGCGAGCTCTTCGATGCCTTCGAGCGAGCGGCGCCGAAGCATCCGAGCGCGCACCTCGCGATCATCGGCGATGCGTCGCCCTCGAACCCCGAGGCCGCGCGCTTCGCCGCCGGCCTCAAGAAGCGCCACGCGGCGCTGCCCGAGAGCGTGCGCGAGCGCCTGCACCTGCTCGGCTTCGTGTCGCCATGCGAGCCCTACATGGCCGCCGCCGACTTTTACGTGCTCCCCACCTACGAGGAGTGCATGTCGCTTGCCATGCTCGACGCCGCGATCCTGGGCTTGCCGATCCTGGGCACCAACTCGGGCGGCACGCCCTCGGTGGCCCGCCCCGGCGAGACCGGCCTGCTCGTTCCGCCGCGCGACTCGGCCGCGCTGGCCGTCGCGCTCGAGCAGCTCTACGGCGCTCCCGAGCTCTGTCGCCGCCTCGGCGCGGCCGCGCGCCAGCTCGGCCGCGGCTTCGACCGGGAAGAAATTTTCCGGCGGATCTGGGAGTGGTACGGCGCCCGCGTTCCGGCTACAATCGAGCGGTGAGCCGTAAAAAGAAGGCCAAGTCGACCGCCGGTGCTCCCCGCGCCGGGGCTGCGCCGTTTGCCGCGCCCACCCGCTGGCAGCTCGGGCTCGCCGTGCTCGCGATCTGGGTCGCGGGCTTCGCCGCCTTCAGCAACAGCTTCACCATCGCGTTCCAGTTCGACGATCTCCACACGATCCAGTCGAACATGTACATCCGCTCGCTCTCGTACATCCCGCGCTACTTCGTCGACGCCAACACCTACTCGTATCGCCCCGAGAACAGCGGCTACCGGCCGATGAGCTCGCTCGCGTGCGCGATCGCCTTCCAGCTCTCGCACCTCGACACGTGGGGCTTTCACCTCGTCAAGCTCGTCGAGCACTGCCTGATCGCGACGCTCATCCTGCTGCTCGCGCTGCGCCTGCTTCCCGCGACCGGCCGCGCGGCGCGCGTGCCGCACGGGCGTTTTCTGGCGGCCGTCTTCGGCGCGCTCGTCTTCGTCACCCATCGCGCCAACACCGAGACCGTCGATTACATCACGGCGATCTCGACGCTCCAGGCGGGGCTTTTCCTCCTGCTCGGCTTCTACTGCTATCTGAGGCTGCGCGAAAGCCCGCCCCGCGTGGCGGTCCGCTGGCTCGCCGCTTCGCTCGTCTGCTACATGGCCAGCATGATGAGCAAGGAGGAGGGCATCACGCTCCCGGCCGTCGTGCTGCTCCACGACTGGATCTACTCGCGCGAGGAGGGCGAGGGCTATCTCGCCGCGCTCAAGCGCCGCTTCTGGTGCTTCGCCAAGCTCGGCGCTCCCTATGCCCTGGTCGCGCTCGCGTTCATCGTCCTGCGCACGAGCTTCCAGGCGGCCGTCGCCGACAACTCGCGCGGCAACATCCCGCGCTTCGTCTACCTCATCACGCAGTTCCGCTCGTGGTTCCATTACTGGTCGCTTTTCTTCTGGCCGGTGCAGCTCAACTCCGACAACCTGAGCTTCGACTTCTCGCCGGGTCTCGAGGACTGGCGCGTCTGGGCCGCGCTGAGCTTCCACGTCGCCGTCTGGGCCGGCGCCTGGGTCGCCGCGCGCCGCCACCGCTTCGTGCTTTTCGCCGTCGCCTGGATCTACGTCACGGTGCTGCCGGCCTCGAGCTTCTTTCCGCTCGTCGAGGCGGTCAACGAGCATCGCATGTACATCCCGTACATGCTGCTCGCGCCGCTCGCCGCCTGGGGCGCCTTCTCGGGCCTGGCGTCGCTCGGCGGGCGGGCCGTCGCGGTCGCGGCGCTCTCCGCGATCGTGCTCGCGCTCGGCGCCGGGGCTTACGCGCGCAACGAGGTCTGGCAGACGAACATCTCGCTCTGGGAGGACGTCTACTCGAAGAATCCCGACAGCCCGCGCGCGCTCAACGTCCTCGGCGTCTCGCTCGTCAACGAGGGCCAGTTCGAGCGCGCCGGCCCGATGCTCGAGCGCTGCCACCAGCTCTCGCCCGGCTATCTTCCGTGCATGGTGCACCTGAGCATGGTGTACGCGCACTACCGGCGTTACGAGGACGGGCTCAAGCTTCTCAGGTACGCCAACTCGCTCGACCCCGACTACCCGCACGTGAACTTTCATCTCGGGGTCTATTATAAGGATTATCTCGGGCGCCCCGACGAGGCGATTCCCCACCTGCAACGCCTGATCAAATTCACGGCGGGGCGGTTCTTCCAGGGCACGCTCAAGCTCGCCGACCTTTACATCGACAAGGGCCGCTACCTCGACGCGATGAAGCTGGCCGACTCGGTGTTGAATGCCGACAACTCCAACGGCGATGCCTGGGACACGCTTGCGCGCGCCGAGATGCTTTCGGGCGATCTCGAGAAATCCGGCCGCATCTTCGCGCGGCTGAAGGACGCCGTGCCCGACGGCGCCCGTTACGTGCTCGACTATCCTTCGCTGAACCTCCCCGGGGAAAAGCCCGGCCAGATCGCGCCATGAGCCGATAACTGCATTCCGACACCTATAAGTGCTCGTATTTTAATGTAAATTTTTCAAAATGAATCCCTGAGTTAAAATAATGGCCGTGGGGGTTCGTTTGGCTTCACTAGGTATTGCCGTGGCGATGCTTGTCGCGATCACGCTCGCTCCGAACGCGCGCGCGGGAGCGGAGCCTTGTCTCAACTGCTCGGCCCTGCAGGTACCCGAGGTTTTTCAGCTCGCGCTCATGTACGTGAAGGCGGGTTGCAGCCTTTTCGCGACGAAAAAAAACCTCAAGGGCGAGAGCTTTCTGTGCCACCAGCTGATGTTGCGTATCGAGATCGCGAACTGTTCCCCGACAAAACTCGACTCGGATCTGAACGAGATCAGGGAGTGGCTGGCCTTCAAGAACCGGTTCGTGTCACCGTGCCAGCCGATTCCGTCCAAATATCTCGATTCACGCAGCATCTTCTTCAACGACACCATCAAGCTTCTCGCCCCGGTCGTCGTTTCGCACCCCGACGAGGCCTATCCGCCGGTCTCGCTCGCCGAGGTCGTCGAAACGGTGCGCGCGACGGCTACGCGCCAGCAGGAGAAAGGGCGCAAGTTCATTTTCGATTTCCAACCCCTCCTCAAGAGGGAGATGGCGAAGCCCGGAGCCCGCGAGCTCTGCGACAAGGCCGCCGGCGGGAAATGCTGCGGGCCCACTCGCAGCCCCCTGTATTTTGATGCGGGCAAGCCGGCACCGAATGGTCGCGTGTCGATCGGGTTCGTGACCGTGCATTCCTACGGAACGTACGAGAACACGCCGGCCGGTAACCACGTCTTCGACTCCGAGAGCGCGCAGTTCAAGTACGAGCCCGTGGGGCCGGGAATGGTTCGTCTGAGCTCCGTCGCCTTTTCACGCCATGGTCTCGCCACGGAGGAGCTGCCGGCGTGCAACGGAGCGGCGTACCTCTTTCATCGGGACGGTGGCTCGGTCAGCGACCCGAAGTCGTCCATTCGAAGCCGGCGGGATACGGGTCAGGTCGGCCCCCGTGGACGGTGAGCCCGGCGGCAAGATTCTCGAGCACCCGCTGACCGAGATCGAGAAGCGCGACCTCGCGGACGTCGAGGAGGCTTTTCACGCGGGGGGCGACGCCTGCGTTCGCACGACCGGCCCGGGCAACGTAAGGGGTATCGGCCTGCTCTGGGACGAGCCGGGCTACGGCGCCAACGCGAGCGAGGACCTCGGGCAGGTGGGCGATCTCTGCGTGCAGTACAAGCAGCCTGGCGCGTCCGACAAACACGATCCGCTGCGCTCGTTGCGGTATCTCGCGTGGGTTGGGCGAGACGAGGCGTATTTTAAGAAGTATAATTGTGGCCGCTAGCCCTTGGGGGAACGATGATACGCGCCGTCCGGTTGCTCCACTGCCTTTTCGCCGCCGCTCTTTTCGGCGCGGCGCCCGCGCACGCGTTCCTGCTCTCGTACGGAAGCACGGGCTCGATGACCGGCGATCACAAGAAGTTCATGGACGAGCTCGTCCACTCGTTTCGTCTCGAGCACCCCGAGGTGAACATCGAGGTCCGCGAGTCGACGTCGTACCTCAAGCCCATCATCGAGACGATGATGTCGGCCATCGGTGACGGCTCGCCCGACGTCGCCGTCGTGGGTCTTGTCGAGTGGCCGATCCTCAGGCAGAAAGACCTGCTCAACCCGCTCTCGGTGGTACTGTCGGGCGACGAGCTGGCGCGGATCCGTGGCGCCCTGCGGCCCGAGCTTACGGGGCAATATTACGGCAAGGACGCCGACGGCGCGAAGTACGCGCTGCCCTTCAACCGCGCCTACCCGATCCTCTACGTGAATGCGAGCCTGCTTCCGCAGCTCAAGGGCGAGGTGACGTGGAAGAGCCTGGCGGCGGCGCTCGAGCGCGAGCGCGCCAAAGGCGGCGACAACGTCGCCAAGCTCAAGCTCACGCTGCCGCTCGAGGACTGGATCTGGGAATACGTGCTCGCCAACCGGCGCGGCCAACCGACGCTCGCCGGTACCCGCGCGTCGCTCGCCGACGAGGCGACGCGAGACGTGGTGAAGACGCTGCGCGAGCTCCGCGCCAAGGGCCTGGTCGACTTCGTCCCGACGATGCAGGAAGCTTACACCGACTTCACCCAGGGCACGACGGCCGGCGCCGTGCTGAGCTTTTCTTCGTATACCAGCGTCGGGCTTCGCGCCGACTTCAAGTTCCGCATCCTCATGCCCCCTCGCTTCGAGCGCAAGGAGACGATCCTCGGCGGCGGCGACCTCGTGCTGCCGCGCGATCCGAAGCGCTCGATGGACACCAAGACGCGCGAGGACATGCGCGCCTTCGTGAAATGGTTCTACCTCGGAAAAGGCGCGGCCGTCTGGTCGAAGCTCGTCGGTTATCTTCCGGTGACGAAGGCCGCGGCCGGCGACGGCGTCTTTCGCGCCAAGCTCGCGACGCGTCCGCCCGAGGACAAGGCCGTCTACCTGAACGCCGGCCGCTGGCGGATCGGCTCGTTCTATCGCCTCGACCGTCTCTGCAACGTCGTGAAGGCGCGCAAGGCGATGGGCGACGGCGCGCGCGAGGCGCTGCTGGGCCCCGAGCCCGACAATGCGTTGGCTCATACGGAGGCCCAGCTTAACGTGCTTCTCTTGCTGGGCTGCGACTGATAGAGAGCTGGGATGCGTTCCGACCTGATCACGAATCCGAGAGAAGGGCTCATCGGCCCGTTCAGCCCCCGCCTCTTCACGCTGCAGACCGAGCACGGCCCGCTCGACGGCCCGCAGTTCATGCCGGTCGGCACCCAGGCGACGGTGAAGTCGCTGACTCCGCGCGACCTGAAAGAGGCCGGCGCCCAGATGATCCTGGGCAACACCTATCATCTATACCTGCGCCCCGGGCACAAGCTCATCGAGCGCCTGGGTGGCCTGCACGAGTTCATGAAGTGGGACGGGCCGATCCTCACCGACAGCGGCGGCTTTCAGGTGTTCAGCCTCGCCGGTCTTCGCAAGGTCAAAGAGGACGGCGTCGAGTTCTCGAGCCACCTCGACGGCTCGAAGCACTTCTTCACGCCCGAGCTGTCGATGGAGATCCAGGCTTCGCTGGGCTCGGACGTCGTGATGGCCTTCGACGAATGCCCGCCGTTCACCGAAGACAAGAAGATCGTCGCGCAAAGCATGGAGCGCACGCTGCGCTGGGCGCGGCGCTGCCGCGACTACAAGCTGAAGTCCCACCAAAAGCTCTTCGGTATCGTGCAGGGCGGCATGTTCCTCGACCTTCGGCAGGAGTGCATGGAGCGCCTCGTGGCGATGGGCTTCGACGGCTATGC
>JACQAX010000159.1 GCA_016194795.1 Deltaproteobacteria bacterium
ACGCTCGCGCTCGTGCTCGCGGCCGGGGCGCTGCTGCTCGGCGCGCACGCGCAGCCGGCGCGCGCCGCGCTCGTCGACGACACGGCCGACGAGGCGTCGGGCCCGAAGTTCACCACCGTCGAGCAGCTCGAGCAGCAGCTTCTGGCCGACAAGACGCGCCGGGTGCCCGCGCTCTTCAAGGCGCAGGACGCGATCAACAAGAAGGAATGGAAAAAGGCGATCGACGCGGCCAAGGCGCTCGAGTCGCGCGTCGACTACGCCGACTATTACCATTTTCTCTCGGGCGAGGCCGAGCTCGGGCGCATGCACAAGTTCATGCGCGAGGGCGCGTCGGCCACGGCGATGCTCGCCGCCGAGCAGGCGAAGTTTCATCTCACGCAGGTGGCGACGGCCAACCCGTCGACGACGCTCTGGAAGCGCGCCAACACGATGCTCGGCGCGGCCGAGATCACGATCGGCGAGATCCACGTGCGCGCCAAGCGCCGCGCCAAGGGGCAGCAGTACCTCGAGCTCGGCTTCCAGCGCCTGGCCAACACCAACCAGCTCGTGAGCGTGCCGAAGGCCACGATCGTGAGCTACGCGCTGCTCTGCGAGCGCTCGCGGAACGACCTGTGCGTGAGCTGGGTTTCGAAGCTCGCGCCGTTCGTCGCCAAGACCGAAGAGGCCCGCATCCTCGAGCGCGTGTCGTCGCGCCGCAAGCCCTACATCGACCGCACGCCGTCGGTGCCCTACAAGGTCGACCTGGATCTCCAGGCGTTTCAAAAAGGCTTTCAGCAATATCTCGACGGCAAGTACGAGGACGCCTACGGCACGTTTCGCGACCTGCTGCGCGACTACCCGCGCACGACGATCAAGCTGCGCACGAAGTTCTGGATGGGCCGCTCGGCCCAGAAGTCGAAGCACGACGCCCAGGCCGAGACGCTCTTTCGCGAGATCATCAAAGAGCTGCCGTTCTCGTACTACGCGCTGCTGGCCAGCTGGTTCGGCAACATCGACCTGTCGCGCATGATGGATGCCGAGCTGCCGGTCGCGTCGAGCGACACGCCGCTGGCCACGCCGGCCGACATCGTCCACATCCGCCGCGCCGAGGCGCTGATCGCGAGCGCGGCGCCCGAGCTCGCGGTGATCGAGCTGCAGGACGTGCACCCGAGCACGAGCATGTCGAACGAGTTTCTCGTCTACCTCGTCATGCTCAACCACCTGGCGGGCAACCACCAGGCGGCCTTCCAGATGCTGGGCGAGCTCTCGTCGCGCAGCTTCCAGGGCCTGTTTTCGAGCTACGGGCAGAAGCTGTATTTTCCGATGGTGCGCCTGCCGCTGATCCGCGATCTCTCCAAGGAGTGGAACGTCGACCCGCTCGTCGTGCTCTCGATCATCAAGCAGGAGTCGGCGTTCAACGAGGAGGCGGCCTCCTCGGCCAACGCCTACGGCCTGATGCAGATCATCCCGCCGACGGCGCGCGACCTCGACCCGCGCGTCGAGGTGGGCGATCTGCTCAACCCGCTCGTCAACATCAAGCTCGGCTCGCGCTATGTGCGCCAGCTGCTCAACCGCTACAAGGGCCACATCGTCCCGGCGCTTGCCGCCTACAACGCGGGCCCCGGCCATTCGGATCGCTGGCTGCGCGAGGCGCCCCCGACGGCGACGCCCGAGGAGTTCATCGAGCTGATCGGCTTTCGCGAGACGCGCGAGTACATCCAGAACATCCTCAGAAACTACTTCTGGTACCACCGCCGGGTGAAGGGCGACAGCATCCCGGGGCTCGCGGCGCTCATGCAGGCGATCTCGCCCAACAAGGGCCTGCCGTTTCCGGGGGCGGCGCTCAAGCTCAACGGCCGCATCAACACGACGGCGCGCTCGCAAGCCCATCGTTGAAGCTTTGAACACTGTCGACGGAAAGCTGGTCCACGGACGAGGCGTTTGAGGCCCGGGTTTTTCCGCGCGCGCTTCAATGCTGGAAAACGGGCGCGAATTCGCCTCTGAAAATCAGCGTGTCGCCGTGCTTGCGGTCAAGCAGCTGGATGGCATCGCGCTCGCACTATTAGCTCCTCGGGGGACCTAATGAAAAACGTCACTTGGTTGGGCGCTTGCGCCCTGTGCCTGCTTGCGCGCTCGGCGATGGCCGCGGCGGGCGGACTCTTCCAGCCAGGTGACGTCAACGGGGATGGAAAAATCGACGGCAAGGACGTCTCGCTCGTCTACAACGTCGTCTACGGCGGCGCGAAGGTTTCGGGCGCCGAGCTTGCCGCGATGGACCTGAACGGCGACGGCATCGTGAACGTCGACGACGTCGTCGACGCGATGAACGTCTTCAACAAGAAGGCGCAGGCGCCCACGCCACGCTTTCGGCCCGAAAAGCTTCCGCGCGTCATTCCCCGCTACGTCGATTACCAGTGGTGGCTCGCGCCCGACAAGCGCGTGGCGGCCGACCTCGAGCGGCGGATGAAGGCCCTGCGCGAGGGCATGCGCGCCTCGACCTACGACAACCCGACCGACACGTGGATCGACGATTTCAAGAAGCTCAAAAAAGACTTCGAGCTCGCCGTGTACTACGGCCTGGCCGACGACACGGGCGCTCTCTGCAAGGGGATGAACGACCTCAACACCGACATCGAGTGGAAGGAAAAGGCGCTCTCGGAATATCTGGCCGCGGCCGACGGCCGCGACTACGTGCAGGGCTGCGTGGGAAAGCTGGGCGACGGCGAGCGCAAGATCAGCGGCTCCTGGTCGGACTACACGTGCTACTCGAAGTTTCTTTTCGTGAAGCTGCCGGAGGCCAGAAACACTTACGCGTTCTACGTGAAGAAGAAGAACGGAAAGTTTCACGTGCGCATGCCCGTCAGCCTCGGGTTCGACGACGACGTGAAGCAGGCGGATCGCGACGAGTTCTACCAGAAGTGGGACGACGCCGTGAGCTGCGCGCGCACCTACTGGAAGCGTTACGGGGTCGACTACGAGTTCGACTACGCGGCCGACGACGGCGTGGCCAAGGTGCGGGTCCGCAACGGCGACAAGCGGGGAAGCAGCAGCGAGCTCTACCTGAGCAGCCCGTACATCCCGCAGCTCTGCTCGTGGGTGATCCACGAGTTCGGCCATTGGATGGGCTTGCGCGACGACTACAACGAAGAGGGCTTCCACTGCGACGGGCGCCATCCCGGCGACCTCGACTCGATGATGAACCAGGGCGCCGTGGCCAGCCCGCGCGAGCTGAAATGGTACCCGCGCCACCTCGAAGAGTTGTTCGGCAGCGTTTGCGGGCCGGTGAGCAGCTCGCTCGTCAAACGTTGAAGCGGAAGTGCATGATGTCGCCGTCCTTGACGACGTACTCTTTGCCTTCGAGGCGCATCAGGCCCTTGTCTTTGACGGCCGCTTCGCTCTTGCACGAGACGAGATCGTCGAAGTGGTAGACCTCGGCGCGGATGAAGCCCTTTTCGAAGTCGGTGTGGATGACGCCGGCGGCCTGCGGGGCCTTGTCGCCCTTGTGGATCGTCCAGGCGCGCACTTCTTTTTCGCCGGCCGTGAAATACGTCTGCAGGCCGAGCAGCTCGTAGCCCGCGCGGATCACGCGGTCGAGGCCGGCTTCCGGCAGGTTCAGGGACTTCAAGAACTCGGAGCGCTCGGCCGGGTCTTCGATGGCGGAGATCTCGGCTTCGATCGCGCCGCAGATGGCGACGATCTTCGAGCCTTCGGCGTCGGCGATCTTTTTGACGGCCTGGTAGTACTTGTTGGCTTCCGGGTTCTGGATGCCCTGCTCGTCCATGTTGGCGACGTAGAGCACGGGCTTGATCGTGATGAGGTGGTAATCGTTGATGATGGCCTGCTCGTCGGCGCTCAGGTTGAGCGCGCGAACGGGCTTGCCGCTTTCGAGCGCCGCGCGCACGCGCGAGAGCACGCCGATGATCGCCGCCGACTTCTTGTCGCCGGTGCGGGCCTGCTTTTCGAGCGTGGGGTAGCGCTTCACGACGCCTTCGAGGTCGGCGAAGATGAGCTCGGTGTCGATGACCGAGATGTCGCGCGCCGGGTCGACGGATCCGTCGACGTGCACGATATTCGGGTTGTCGAAGCAGCGCGTGACGTGCGCGATCGCGTTCGTCTCGCGGATGTGGCCCAGGAACTGATTGCCGAGGCCTTCGCCCTTTGAGGCGCCCTTCACGAGGCCGGCGATGTCGACGAAGGTCATGACGGCCGGAATCAACGTCTGCGGCGGGATGAACTCGGCGATCTTCTTCAGGCGAGGGTCGGGCACCTTCACGATGCCGGTGTTGGGCTGGATCGTGCAGAACGGGTAGTTGGCGGCTTCGGCGTGCGCGCCGCTCCCGGCCGTGAGGGCGTTGAAGATCGTCGACTTACCGACGTTCGGGAGGCCAACAATTCCGCATGCGAAACCCATCTCACGTATCCTTTTTCTTCTGATTGAGGCGATTCATCTCGCGCGTGAATGCGTCGTTGCCCTTTGCAAACGCGGTGATGCCTTGAATAGCGCGTTCTACCATATCGTCGACCGTGGGCCAATCAGCGTTTCCGAAGGGGGCCAGCACGAAGTCGGCGGTCTCCATCCCGGGGTGAGGCGGGCGTCCGACGCCCATGCGGATGCGCGCGTACTGGGCGCTCGAGAGCGACTTGGTGAGCGATTTCAGGCCGTTGTGGCCGCCCTCGCCGCCGCCGATCTTGAGGCGCACGTCGCCGAAGGGCAGGTCGACCTCGTCGTGGACCGCGACGATCTCGTCGGGCAGCACCTTGAAGAAGCTCGCCACGGCGACGGCCGCCTGCCCGCTGAGGTTCATGAAGGTGAGGGGTTTCAAGAGGAGGATCTTCTCGCCGCCCAGCGAGGTTTGCGCGAGGTCGCAGATTTTTCCGGGGCCCCAGAGCTTGAAGTCGGCTTTGAGGTCGGAGGCGAGCTTGTCGGCGACCATGAAGCCGAGGTTGTGCCGCGTGCTCGCGTACTGCTGGCCGGGATTGCCGAGACCGATAATCAGGCGCATCAGCTGAAGAGCGAGCTCACCGAGTCGTAATTATGGATGCGCCGGATCGCTTCAGCCAGCAGCCCGGCGACCGAGAGCACCTCGATCTTGGAGAGCTGGGCCGCCTCGTCGCGCAGCGGGATCGTGTCGGTGACGATCACCTGCTCGAGCACGCTGTCGCGGATGCGCTGCACCGCCGGACCCGAGAGCACCGGGTGCGTCGCGGCGGCGAAGACGCGCTTGGCGCCGTTCTTCCTCACTGCGTCGGCGGCTTCGACGAGCGTGCCGGCCGTGTCGATCATGTCGTCGAGGATGATGGCGGTCATGCCGTCGACGTTGCCGATGAGGTTCATCGCCTTGGCGACGTTCGGGCCGGTGCGGCGCTTGTCGATCATCGCGACGCTCGCGTTGAGGCGCTTGGCGTAGGCGCGCGCGCGCTCGACGCCGCCGGCATCGGGCGACACGAGCACGACCTCTTCGCTGTTGGTGAATTTCGTTTTGAGATGCTCGACGATCACGGGCAGCGAATACAGGTTGTCGAATGGGATGTTGAAGAAGCCCTGGATCTGGCCGGCGTGCAGGTCCATCGAGACGACGCGCGAGACGCCGGCGGTCGTGATGATGTCGGCGACGAGCTTGGCGCTGATCGGCGTGCGTGGCGCGACTTTGCGATCCTGTCGTGCATAACCGTAGTAGGGGAGCACGGCGGTGACGCTGTTGACCGAGGCGCGCTTGAGCGCGTCGGTCATGATGAGCAGCTCCATGAGGCTGTCGTTCACCGGCGCGCACGTGCTCTGGAGGATGTAGACGTCCTTGCCGCGGACGTTCTCGCCGATCTCGACGAAAACTTCGCCGTCGCTGAACCGTCGCATCGTGGCTTGCCCGAGGCTCGTGCCCAAAGTTTCGGCAATCTTGTTAGCTAAAGGACGGTTCGAGTTCCCAGCAAACAGGCATAAGCGCATGTCGCTTTGTAGCGTATGGGAGCGGTAGCGGTCAACATGGCAGACGTGCTTGCATTTTGGATGATGACACGTTGCGTGTGCAGGGGTTTCCTGCAGCCGAGCGACGGGCACAGGTATTGCTTTAGCGCCCATCATGAGCAGGGACGGAGAGCTGTGGATACCGAGGACGATGTGGGAGAAGCGCCGGCAGCTGAGCGCGGTGCTCAATCGGTCGATGATGGTGGGCACGCCGACGCTGGTGCTCTCCTGCGAGGACGAGGTGACGTTCTTCAGCCGAATCGAAGTGCCCGCGGGCGAGCCGCTCGAGTACCTGCAGGTCGCCTCGCTTCTGGGAGCCGATGGCCCCAACGCCACCGATCTCTCGCGCATCATGGGCAACCTCGGCGGCAAGCTTGCCCCCGATAAGCGCCACGCGCCCGGTCGCTTCGAGCAGGTGCTGGTCGACGACGTCGACCTCATCATCGACCTGCGCTCCGAGGAGGGAGCGGTAGCGTCGATGTTCGCGCTCCTCTACGCGCTCAAAGCCCGTTTTCCGAAGATACTCCTCTTCTCGAACCCGCTCCAGAACGACCACGCACTCGAATATTTCGCCGGAATGCGCGACTTTCTCGAGCTCCACGCACCGCCCGGCGAGCAAAACGCGGCTTGAACAAGCTGGGGTGGGGTGTTAAAACTTGGGTGAGTTGGGGTGTCGACAAGTGGTAAGTCTCTGGATTTTGATTCCAGCATTCCTAGGTTCGAATCCTAGCACCCCAGCCATACTAAAAAGCCCCAGGCGCAAAGCGCCTGGGGCTTTTTAGTATGGCTGGGGTGCTGGTCCGATGAGAACCTCCAGCGCGCGGAACGCGCGCAGGTTCGTAGCGCGTTCGCGCAATGCGCGAACCTTATAATGAGCGCGCCAGGATGGCGCGCCCACCGTACGCGCCCTGAGCGGGCAAAGCCCGCGAAGGTTTCCAGGCCTACCGCCCCACACACTCCGAACCCGACTCAGGAACACCCCCACCCTCCCCACATCGAGCAACAGGCGTCGAACACCGCCCAAACACCGCCTCAAAAACCGGCAGCTGCCGAGGAAAATGGTCGCGCCCATAAACCGCCAGAACCCGCCCCCGGCCAAGAAGCCCCCGCCGAACGACCTGCACCACATGAGAATCACGATTCATGTCCACCTGATCAGCCATCTTGTTCGTGCCGCGAATCGTTTGGCCCGTGGGCATGTTGTAGCTGGGGGTGATGTCCGTCCAGGCGTTATCGACGTTGAACTTGCGACCGTTGACCCGCTGATACCATGCCGTGAAATCGGAAAACGGAATCCGCCGGCCGAACGGGAGCTGCGCCTGAGCCCGACGATACGCCTCTTGGGAAGCAACGCCGTGAATCGTGGTCAGCTGGCGCAAGAGCTCGAATCTTTCGTTGTCCGGCGAGGCGAGGCCGATGCCATCAGGCTCTCCGCCGAAAACCTGCGCACCATGATCGAGCGCAAGTTTGGCCAGGTATTCCGGCTCGGAGGCGATTCTGTCGATGGGAGTCAGAAAGATCCGGACGGCCTCGCTGCACGGAAACTTCTCGGGATAGCCCTCGACCACGACCGCGCCGGGGTGGCTGTTTTCGAATTCCTTGCCGATGATTTTAAATACCTCGTCGCGGACGGACGGATCGCGGGCCACGTGCTCAGTGGCGACAAACGACAAATGAGCGGGACCCCGGTCGAATCGCGCCACGGGAACCCGGCACGCGAGCGTTCCGAAGGCGTGGGCGCGCAGCTCGGAAGTCTGTGGCTTCACTCCCGTCCATGTCGCCTCGGTTCCAAGGTCCGCCGCCGACGGAAGCGAACCGATATTCGAAAGAGCGCTGACCGTCCCATGGGCGTCGCGGCTCGCGGGATGATACGTCGAGATCACGGCTCTGAGACGAGTGGAATCAACCTGGCCCAGACCCTTCACCAGCGAATCGATTTTCGAAGGCGGCGCTCCGCAAACGTCGCGCGCGAAGCTGGCGGTCGCGTCAGGCCCTTGCTGCGCGAATGAGGGGGGGCAGATCGACGTTGATAAAATGAGCAAAACCAGCGGGCACTTCCTCATCTTCCAATTATAGCACGTTGGGCGGCTATAATGAAAAACGCGGGTTCCCCGAAAGGAGAACCCGCGTTTAGGTCGTCAGACGGGTGTTACTCGAGAACGTCAGTGCTGAGATCCCGCTCGAGCCGAAGCTCGCAACGCCCGAACAGGCGGCCACGAGGCTCGCGGCCTTCTTCCCACTCGGCGAGGTCGGTCGACGGACGCTCTTTGCGGTCGAAGTTGAGCGTCGCCGGGAAGCCAGCCTTGCGGTCGCGTTCGAAACGGCCGACTTCCTCGATGACGATGCGGTCTTCATCGCGGCCGACGGAGCGGATGACGAGATCGAAGTCACGGTCGCGTTCGGCGCGAAGCGTGGCCGTCGCGCGGTCTTCGTCGCGGAAGCCGTTCGAGCACTCGATGCGAAGACGATTGTCGTCGCGATCGTGGTCGCAAGCCTGCGTGATGGTCGTGCCGTCAGCCTCGACCCGAACGCAGACCTCGCCCCGAGCCGTGCACCACGCGCCCTTTTTGTTGTGCGAGTGGAACGAGCAGTTGAAACGCACGTCCCGTTCAAGAACCGGAGCGGGCGCGGTGAGCGTGCTGTTCGTATTGGTATCCGCAGCCTGCGCGAGCGAAGTACCGAGCCCCATCAAAGCGATCAGAAAAAAGTATTTCATGTGAGTATCCTCCTTCGGGCATATAAAAGAAATTTTCCGGGTAAGTCGCGCGTAAAAGGGGACGTTCGCATCCATTTCACTTAGCTCGTCGGTCTATTAACCGGCCGGCCCCGGCGGCGCGAAAGAAAACAAAAAAGGGGTGCTCGCCTGGCGAACACCCCCTTCGTGCAAATCGGGATGGAACTAAATATGAAAAGTTTAGATGCGGTCGCGACGGCCGTCGTGGTCGCCATGATGATCATGGTTGCTGCCACCACCCGAAACGGCCTGGCCACCCTTCGACTGCCCGCCCTTGACGGCCTGACCACCCTTGACGGCCTGCCCGCCCTTGGTAGCCTGTCCGCCCTTGGTAGCCTGCCCACCCTTGACGGCCTGCCCGCCCTTGACGGCCTGCCCGCCCTTGACGGCCTGACCACCCTTGACGGCCTGCCCGCCCTTGACGGCCTGCCCGCCCTTGACGGCCTGTCCGCCCTTGGTGGCCTGCCCGCCCTTCGAGGCCTGGCTGCCCATGTTCGTGTTCTGATTCGCGGCGCTGCCGCTGTTCCAGTCGGCGTTCGCGAACGAAGCAAGACCCAGAGCCGAGAGAGCCGTCAATCCGATCAACATCGTTTTTTTCATGTGCGATTCCTTTGCTGTTAATGAGTACTGCGTCGATTGTGAATACCGGCCGAACTGCAACGGGTATGCCGCACGGGTGGCAATGACAGCAAGGAACTCGAATGCTTAGCGGAGGATTGCAGATCGAGACGGCTTGCTTGCAGCCGGCAATGTGAATATGATCGCGAGAATATGAAAATCTGGGTCGTGCTGCCCGCGTACAACGAGGAACAAGCCCTGCCGCCGCTGCTCGACTCGATCATTGAGCACTTCTCGGAGGACGGAAAAGAGTTCTCGGTCATCGTCGTCAACGACGGAAGCTCGGACAAGACCGGCGAGGTCATCGAGGGCTACGCGAAAAAG
>JACQAX010000160.1 GCA_016194795.1 Deltaproteobacteria bacterium
TCACCTTGGGCAGCGTTGAGCATTTGGTTGCCACTGGTCATGAGGTTCACTATCTGACCAAGGAATCGTTTGTCCCGATTCTGAAGCTGTACGGCGGCCCAATCCAGATTCACTCGATTTCGGCGCATGCCTCGCTCCGGGAGCTGACGGCGAAGGCCGGAGAGCTGAAACAATACGATTTTTCGGCTGTGTACGACCTTCATCGTAATTTGCGCTCGCGGGTCGTCACGTGGCTGCTTGGGGCGCCGTTTCGTCGCGTGCGTAAGTTTCGAGCGCGGGAATTGGTGCTGTTCGTCCTGCGAAGAAAAATGTTTTTGAGACTCTATGGAGCGGCGCTCGACCGAGCGGGTGAGTGCCTCGAGCTGGTGCGGGCGGAACGCGGCGCCGGCGCGATGACGCCAGCGGTTCGACCGGTTTTGAGGCAGCTTCCGGCGGCTGCGGTTGGGTCGGCGCATGGCGTGTTGGGCGCGCTTGGCGAGAGGTATGTTTGCATCGCGCCGGAGTCCGCTTGGCCGCAGAAAGAGTGGCCGTTCGGGCGGTTCGTGGAGCTTGCGCGCCGGCTCCGCGCATCGGGGCTGGGCGTGGTATGGCTCGGCATGAAAGGCAAACTGGCGGATGCTGAGGCTGGCCCGGGCGTTGTCGATCTTTTCGGGAAAACGACGCTGAGCGAGGCGGCAGTCGTTTTGCGTGGCGCCGCGCTCCTGGTCTGCAACGATTCGGGACTGATGCATCTTGCGGAAGCCGTGGGGACGCCGGTCGTCGCCGTTTTCGGGCCGACGAGCCGTGAGCTGGGATTCGCGCCGTCGTTGCCTGGAAGCAAGATCGTCGACGCTGATCTGTGGTGCCGTCCCTGCTCGAAGACGGGAAGGCTTTGCTTTCGCCCGATCAATCGGCGACGCTGCTTGAGCGATATCTCCGTCGAACGCCTGTTCGAGGCCGTGTCGGGAACGCTGTCGGAGTCGGGCAGAACGAGGGAGTCGGGAGTGACGCCGGTGATGACGAGGGAAACGGATTCGTGAAGACCTGGGCGTACAGCTGGATCATTTATCCGTTGCTCTATTCTCTCGCGACAGTGCTCGGCGTGGCGAAGCCGAAAGTGCGGGACACCTTGCGCTTGCGCTCGTGGAAAGACTTTTTGAGCCTGCGGTTCAATGTCGGTCAACCGATCGAGTACTGGATCCACGTCGCAAGCTATGGCGAGCTTGAGTACGCCATTCCTATTCTTCAGGAGCTGGAGCGGCGCCAGAAGCGCGTCCTCGTAACCTACTATTCGATCTCGGCGAAGACGCCGGTGGAGGCGCTTCCGCAGACGTTCGCCAACGTGTCGCTCGTGGTGCCGCTGCCGCATGACGGGCTTGGGTTGATGAGAGAGTTCGTTTCGCTGGTGCACCTGCAGGGTGTTCAGAAGCTTCTGCTGATGAAGTACGAGCTCTGGCCCGGCCTCCTCTGGGAATGCAACGCGCGGGGGATCAAGGTCGTGCTTGTCGACGCGTTGGAGCCGAGCTGGTTCCATCGGCGCCTGCTCCACAAGCTGGATGGGATTTTGTCGGGTTATGCGACCGAGGTTGCTTCGATCAACCATCGGAACGTTCGCGTTGTCGGCGACACGCGCGTCGAGCGGGTGTTGCAGCGCGTGGAACAAAGCGAACGGCGTCTCGAGACCGCGATACCGGCCGGGCTTCGGGCGGCGCTCGCGAGTCGTCCGACGCTGGTTTGCGGAAGCATGTGGCCGGGCGACAATCGTCTGGTTCTGGCCGGGCTTCGGCGGTTTCTGAGCGAGGGGAACGCTTGTAACGTGATCTGGGTGCCCCATGAGCTGGACGAAACCGAGGCCACGCGCGTGTCGGCCGGGCTCGCCGAAGCGGGTTTCTCGGTGAGCCGAATCGAGCGGATCGACGTTGCGCCGGCCGGCGCGTCTCGGCCCATCGCGGTCGTCGTGATGAAAAAAGGCATCCTGGCGGAGCTCTATCGCTTGGGGCAGGCCGCGTTCGTCGGCGGCGGCTTCGGCAGCGGAGTGCACAGCGTCTGGGAGCCTGCGCTTTGCGGCGCCAAGGTGGCTTGCGGCCCTCGAACCAGCAGATCGCCGGAGTCGGAGGCTTTGAGCCGGGCTGGAAGGCTCAGGCGCGTCGCACGCGAGGACGAGATGCTGGCTTGGCTGAAGGAGCAGCTGAGCGCCAAGACTGAGGTTAGCCCGAAGGCGCTCGATCCCGTGCTCGAGGCCCATATCGGAGCCTCGCGAAGAATTATTCAGGTCTGCGAGGAGATGAAGTAGAATCCTTCTTGAGAGGGGCTCGAGCCATGTCCAGCAAAGATGCCGAAAAGAACAGCGTAAAGATCCGCTTGAGGTTGGGTAGCCACGACGCCCACTATGCCGGTGGCCTGGTCGACGGCGCGAAAATGCTCCAGCTGTTCGGCGATCTCGCCACCGAGCTTCTGATCCGTCTCGATGGCGACGAGGGGTTGTTCCGTGCGTATGACAGCGTGGAGTTTCTCGCGCCCGTGGTCGCCGGGGACTACATCGAGGCCGAAGGTTGGATCACGAACGTCGGCAACTCGTCGCGCGCCATGCGGTTCGAGGCGCGCAAGACGATCGCGTTGCTTCAGCCCGGAGAGCCGGGCTATCTCGCGCCGTCGAGCGCGAAGGTGCTTGAGCCGCCGGTGGTCGTCTGCCGTGCGAGCGGCACCTGCGTGACGCCGAAGGGGCTGCAGCGCGGGGGCAAGGGCTCCAAATGAGGCTTGCCGAACGGTATGACGTGATCTGCGCCGGCGGCGGGCTCTCGTCTTATCTTTGCTCGGCGCTGCTTGCGAAGGCCGGAAAACGGGTGCTGGTCATCGACGAAGAGGACCAGGCGACGGCGCGGACCTACGGGGACGGCTATATTTTCGACCCCGACTTCGCGGGATTCACGGGATTGAACGACACGGCCGCGCTCGGGCGGAGCCTCCGCGAGCTCGGCGTCGGAACCGACGACTTCCGGGCCGCGGATTCGGTGATCCAGGTGCTCACTTCGAACTATCGTCTCGTGTTCTCGAAAGAGGCCGAGGCGTTCGAGCGAGAGGTTCGGCGCGAGGTCGCGCGAGGGCATGAGGACGTCTTCGCGTTTTTTGACCTGCTGAGAAGGGCCGCGGGATCGATTCCCTCGTTCGTCGAAGGGGCGCTTACGCGCGGGCAAGGCACGACGGCGGATGCGTCGTCGTGGCGGCGCTTCTGGGGCTCGTATTATTCCAAGATCCAGTCGGATCGGCCCGTTGCGCTTTCGAAGGTGCTGCCGAGCAACGGAGCGGAGCTTTGCGAGAACCTGGGCGCGGCGATCCTTGGCGCCATGTCTTATGCCGCGCCGACCAATCTCGGCTGCGAGCAGAGCATGCGCGGCCTGTCGGTATCTTTGCAGGGGCAAGGTTTCTACGTCGGTGGCCTGGATGCGCTGAAGAAACGCCTGGCGACGCTGGTACTCGAGGCCGGGGGCAGCGTGAAGCGCGACACGAGCGTCGAGTCGCTCATCACCGAGTCAGGCAAGGTGGTCGGCGTGCTGCTTTCGTCGTTCGAAGGGATCATCCGCTCGAACATCGTCGTGATCGGCAGCCGCCTGCGGCGCCTCTATCTGACGTTGCCGGAGAACATGCGGGATCCGTCGCTGTTTCGCAGCCTCGGGCGGGTCGTGCCGTCGAGCTGGCGCTTCACCGTCTCGCTGACCGTGAAGCGCTCGGTGATACCGATCGGGGCGACGTCGAGCATGACGTACGTGGGGTCGCACCAGTTTCCCCTTGAGGAAGAGAACTACCTCAAGATTCAGATCATTCCGGATGGCGTCTACTCGTCGCGCCCGGAGGGCGCCGAGACGGCGACGTTGCTCGTGACGGCGCTCGTCCCGTACCGAGCATCGGCCCTCGACTACGACTATCTCAGACGGCTGGGCGGGCGGATGATCCGGACCCTGGCGGAGCTGATGCCGTTCCTCGAGTACAACATCGTGAGCCTCTACCCCGACTTTCGCGCCAACGACGCGGAGCTGCGCGAAGCATACCCGTTTCGCGGGCCGGACTGGCTGCCGGAGAATCTCATGCAGTATTACGTGCGCGGCCATCGGTCGGTCCAGGATTTCTGGGGGCCCTCGTGGACGACGCCCCATACGAACCTCTATTTCGCGGGGCGCTCGGTCTGGCCGTCGCTCGGAACCTATGGCGAGGCGCTCGCGGCACGAAAAATTTTCGATGACGTGATGCTCCCCAGGAACTAAGGTCTCGGCCAAGGAGATCCAATGATTCAGCGTTACACGCGCGCGGAGATGGGCGCCCTGTGGGCCGACGAGAATCGCTTTCGCAAGTGGCTCGACGTCGAGCTGGCGGTGCTCGAGGTGCTCGGACGGGAAGGCGTCGTTCCGCGGGACGCGGCTCGCAAGATTCGCGCGAAAGCGCGGATCAACGTCAAGCGGATCCTAAAGATCGAAGAAACCACGCGGCACGACGTGATCGCGTTCACCACGAGCATCGCCGAGCAGGTGGGCCCGGTGGGGCGTTATTTCCACTATGGCCTGACGAGCTCGGACGTGGTCGATACGGCGCTGGCGCTGCTTTTGCGCGAGGCGCTCGTCGTGTTGCGCGCCGACCTCACGAAGCTCGACGATGCGCTCGTGCGCCGCGCTTTGGAGTTTCGCGAGCTGCCGTGCATCGGCCGCACGCATGGCGTGCATGCCGAGCCGACGAGCTTCGGGCTGAAGTTTCTGGGGTGGGTGGCCGAGTTTCGGCGGCAGGCGAAACGCCTCGATTCCGCGATCGAGCAGGTTTCGGTCGGCAAGCTGTCGGGGGCTGTCGGAAGCTACGGGGCTCTGTCTCCGTCGGTTGAGCGCAAAGCGCTGGAGCTGCTCGGGCTCGTGCCCGAGGACGTCGCGACTCAGGTGCTGCCGCGCGATCGCCACGCCGAGGTGTTCTGCGTGCTTGCCGAGATCGGGGCGTCGGTGGAGCGCGTCGCCGTTGAGCTGCGCCATCTGCAGCGGACCGAGGTGCACGAGGTCGAGGAGGAGTTCGGCAAGGGCCAAAAGGGCAGCTCGGCCATGCCTCACAAGAAGAACCCGATCTCGGCGGAAAACCTCACCGGCTGCGCACGCCTGCTGCGTGGCTATGCCGTGGCGGCGCTCGAGCGTACCGGATTGTCCAGCGCTGCGCGCACACGGCGTGGGCCGAGAAGCGCTGGTTCGGCGAGGAGCTCATGGGCGAGAGCGCCATTCAGGAGCGTTTCACCCGCAAGAGCCTCGATAGGGTGCTCGACGTTAAGAACTATCTCAAACACGTCGATACGATCTACGGACGTGTGTTGGGAAATGGGTTCAAGAAAGCTCCGAAAGCTCGCAAGACGATTTCTCGAGGCTGAAGACGGGCAGGCGACGACCGAGTACGTCATGCTGATGGCCGTGCTCGTCGGTATCATCATTACGCTCGGCAAGGTCTTCCGCGACCGAATGGTCTCGCTCGTCAAAGGGCCTGTCTCGAACATGCTCAAGCAGTCGTTCTTCCGACCGGGCGGCGTTCACAAGTTTCCGATTAGCTTGAAGTGAGATGGGATGCAGACGGATTGGGTAAATGGGGACTTAAGGGGGTATAGGGGGTAGTTAGATTACCCAATCCGTCTGCAGCCGACAGCAATGCAAAGCAAATGCCGCAACGCGTTATATCCGCCATCACTCCTGGTTTCAAGCCCTTAATTAAAAAATTCGTTTAGAACGGCCGTTTGAGCTGCTTAATTTTAAGCACAAGTTTTAGGCGGCTGCTTGTTTCTTGGCCAGGGAGAACTTTCAGGGGTGTCTGAAAGTTCGTCACATCGTCCAATTCATTGTTATTATTTATATAAATCAAACGAGAGGTGCGAGCTGGCCCTCTATCTGGGGTCAGATTGACCTTTTCAGTCGGATTTTTGAGGTCTTCCACGATAGTTGACCGTATGGCACGGGCTTTGCTCTAGGGCTCCTCGAACGAAGTGTGTGCGCCGTGTCAGCCATTCTGGCAGATCGGCTTTACATGAACGAAGGTGAAAGGAGCCTTTTCCATGAAGATTTTTGGTTATGCAGCAGCCCTGGCGGTTGCCGCGACGGTCACCCTGAGTGGCCCGAAGCTCGCCTACGGCGAGTTGGTGTTTGAAGATGATCTTAAGAACGACGCTGCCCCCGCCGCGCAACAGAAGCGCGCCGACGATGCAGCGTCGCTGACCAAGGCCGAGGAGATGCGCAGGCATCGTCTCCGCCAGGAGCTTAAAAACGAAGACCTGCTCACGCAGAAGCTCGAAGAGCTTCGCCTGAAGGACGAAATGAAGCGCACCGACGAGCTCTCGGGCGGTAATGCCGTTTCGGGCGTGAGCAAGGCGAA
>JACQAX010000161.1 GCA_016194795.1 Deltaproteobacteria bacterium
GACCGCGCTTTTTTCCACGGTCGCTTGATCCAGGCATTCGAGCACGAATTGCGATGTCTTCCAGACGCGCTTCTTGCCGTGGTCTTTCGCGGAACAGAGAATCAGTTCGCGTTTGGCGCGCGTGACGCCGACGTAGAAGAGGCGCCGCTCTTCCTGCGCGTGCGTGTTTCCCGTCGGGAGAATGTCGCGGATCAATTCTTCGGGCGGCTCGATCTTGCTGCCGCGATTGTTGGCGGGGAAATGTCCCTGTTCCAGTCCGACCAGAAACACGACGGGGAATTCCAACCCTTTCGCCGCGTGAACCGTTAAAATGTGAACGGCGTTTTCATCCAAAGCCGCTTGAGCGCTCGCCGGATCTTCGCCCGCCACGCGCAGCGATTCGACGTGCTCGATAAAATAATGCACGCGGTCGTACTGCGCGACTTGCGAAAACTTCTTAATCATCTCGAAGAAGCGATGGAGATTCTGCGCCTGCTGCACCGAGCGCTCGGCGGCTTTCGGGTCCGTTTTCAGCGCTCCGGCATCGCGCAGCAGCGCTTCCAGGCGGGCTTCGGGGTGGCGAAGGCTCAGGTAGGCCTGGTTGAGGTGCGCGGCGAGCTCCTGGCTTTTCATGCGAGCCGACGTCCCGCTGGCGGCGAACCGGTCCGGGTGCAGCTGCTTGCTCAGCTCGTAATAGCGTCCCTCGAGGGCCTTTGCGTCGAGGTCGATCGATTTGGCGACCCCGAGCAGCTCGAACGGAGAGGCCGGGTCGCCGAAAAAATGGGGCAGCCCGCATTTCGCGCAAGCCGCGAGGCCGCTGCCGCCGGCGGGCGGCGCGAGCTCGGTGCGGCATGCGGGGCAGCTGGTCGGCACGACGCGGTCTCGCTTATACCGAGAACGACGTGCCGCAGCCGCAGGTGCGCTTCGCGTTCGGATTGGTGAACGTGAAGCCCGTGCCGTTGAGGCCGTCGCTGAAGTCGAGCTCGGTGCCCGACAGATAGAGCAGGCTCTTCTGGTCGATGACGATCTTGACGCCCTTGTCCTCGAAGCTCTTGTCGCCCGCCTCGAGCGGCTTGGTCTCAAAGCCGAGCTTGTACGACATGCCCGAGCAGCCGCCGCCCACGACCATCACGCGCAGGTACGAGTCGCCGCTCGTGGTTTTGTCGGCGTCGAGGAGCCTTCTGACTTCCGCTGCCGCCTTATCGGTTACCGTGATCATCTGATCCCTCCGACTTCTTCTTGGCCTGCTTGGCCAGGTAGTCCTTTACCGCCGCCTTGATCGCGTCTTCGGCGAGCACCGAGCAATGGATCTTGATCGGCGGAAGCGCGAGCTCGTTGACGATGTCGGTGTTCTTGATCTTGAGCGCGTCTTCGACCGACTTGCCCTTGATCCACTCGGTCGCCAGGCTCGAGCTGGCGATCGCGCTGCCGCAGCCGAACGTCTTGAACTTCGCGTCCTCGATGATGCCCTGGTCGTTGATCCGCACCTGAAGCTTCATCACGTCGCCGCACTCCGGGGCGCCGACGACGCCGGTGCCGACGTCCTTCGAGGCCTTGTCGAGGCTGCCGACGTTCTGCGGGTTGTTGAAGTGGTCCAAAACTTTTTTGCTGTATGCCATATTGTTTCTCCCTTAGTGCGGGCTCCATTGAATGGACTTGAGATCGATGCCTTCCTGCGCCATCTCCCAGAGCGGCGACAGGTTGCGCAGCTTGGTGACGGTTTCGATCACTTTCTTGATCGCGAAACCCACTTCTTCCTCGGTCGTGAAGCGGCCCAGGCCGAAACGGATCGACGTGTGCGCGAGCTCCTCGCCGACGCCGATCGCCTTGAGGACGTACGACGGCTCGAGCGATGCCGACGTGCACGCGCTGCCGGACGAGACGGCCAGCTCGCTCATGCCCATGATCATCGACTCGCCTTCGACGTAGGCGAAGCTCAGGTTGAGGTTGCCCGGAAGACGCTTGGTCGGGTGGCCGTTGAGGTAAACCTCGGGGCACGCCTTCGTGATCTCCTTGAACATGCGCTCGCGCAAGGCCGTCAGGCGCTGCGCTTCTTCGTCGAGCAGCTGCATCGAGATCTCGCACGCCTTGCCGAAGCCGACGATCGCCGGCACGTTGAGCGCGCGACCTTGCCGACGCTCTGGACGGCGTCGGAGTGGAAGATCACGCCTTTTTCCTTCGCGACCTTGCCGATTTCCTCGAGCGGCTGCAGCGAGCCGATCTCGTTGTTGGCCGACATGATCGAGATGAGGATGGTCTTGTCGGTGATCGCCTTGCGGACGTCGTCGGGCGACACCAGACCGTACTTGTCGACGGGCAGGTAGGTCACCTCGCAGCCGTGCTTCTCGAGATACTTGCAGCTATCGAGCACCGCTTTGTGCTCGACCGGCGTCGTGATGATGTGGTTGCCCTTCTCCTTGTACATCTCCGCCACGCCGAGCAGCGCGAGGTTGTCGGCCTCGGTGGCGCCGCTGGTGAAGATGATCTCTTTCGCGCTCGCTCCGAGGAGCTTGGCAACCTGCTCGCGCGCGAGCTCGACGGCCTCCTCGGCGCGCCAGCCGAACTCATGGCTGCGGCTCGCGGCGTTGCCGAAGTTGTCGGTGAGATAAGGCATCATCGCGTCGAGCACCCGCGGATCGAGCGGCGTCGTCGCGTTATTATCGAGATAAATCGGGAACCTCATGGTTCGCCTCCCTGGAATGCAACGCTTTCGCGCACGGGTGGTAATGGAGAACGAGTGATTTCCTCGACCGAAATGCGATGGAGGAAGTCGTAAAAGCGATCGTTGAGCGTGCCCATCATCTTGTGGATGTTGCAGCTGCCTTTGTACCCACAGTCTTCGGCCACGGCGCCGGGCGTCTGGCAGGCCACGACCGAGACCGGGCCTTCCATCATCTTGAGAAACTCGGCGAGGTCGAGCGTCGCCAGGTCGCGCGAAAGGACATAGCCGCCGCGCGTCCCATAGGTCGACGAGATCACGCCCTGGTCTTTGAGGCGCTGCAGGGTTTTCGCGAGGATCTCAAAAGGCAGGTCGAAATGGTCCGCCACCTCGCGCGCGCTTGTCAGCTCCCCGTTCGGTTTGCTGCGGATGTACGTGAGGGCGATCAGGCCATACTCCGTGGTTCTATTGAGTTTAAGCATCGAAAACTTCCTTAACTTTTGCCGAGCTTCTGTAACTACGACACTGTAAATCGTACTTCAAGCAATAATTCCCCAGTTACCCTATCGGCTTGTAGCGACCGGCCCGGAAAGCTTTTCCGGGTCGAGCCCCATCTACGATCTATCTTATCGTATATCAGGACTTGCTGCAAGTCTTTGATATCTCAATCGATAGTGGAGCATTCCAGTAATATCAAGGGTTTGACTTCCGATGTGAAGAATGATTAGTATCGAACACTTATTATTTCCAATTTCAGATTTAGCAGTGAGGAGGTGATTTCATATGCCAGGTGTTCGCATCAACGAAGGTGAGTCTTTTGAAAACGCGCTCAAGCGTTTTAAGAAGCAGTGCGAGAAGGCCGGCATTCTTTCTGAGGTTCGTAAGCGTGAGTCTTACGAGAAACCCAGCGTTAAGAAAAAGAAGAAGGCCCTCGCTGCTCGCAAGAGAGCATTGAAAAAAGTTCGCAAAGGAAGCCGGGACTAAGAAATGCCTAGCATCAAGGAACGCATCAGCGAGGACATGAAAGCCGCGATGAAGTCTGGCGACAAAGCCAGGCTCGGCGCGATTCGCATGCTCCACGCTGCTGTTCGCAAGAAAGAGATCGATGATCGCGTCGACCTCGATGACGCCGCCGTCATAAAAGTGATCGGCACGCTCGTAAAACAGCGCCAGGACGCCATCGAACAGTTCACCGCGGGAAACCGCATGGACTTGGCCGACAAAGAGACCGCCGAGCTGAAGCTGCTCCAGGGATATCTCCCCGAGCAGATGACGCGAGACGAGATCGTGAAGATCGTCGAAGCCTCGATCGCCGAAGCCAACGCCAAGACCCAGAA
>JACQAX010000169.1 GCA_016194795.1 Deltaproteobacteria bacterium
ATCCTGAAAGACGCCGACATCGAGTTCGAGACGACCGAGTTCGCGCCCCACCGCAAGAATCTCGTCGCGCGCTTGCTCGCGCAGCGGCCGCCGGGCCAGGCAAACGGCGACGGCGGCGGGCCGGTGCTGCTCGTCGCGCATTCGGACGTGGTCGGCGCCTCGGGGCAGGCGTGGACCGTCGACCCGCATAAGCTCACCGAGAAGGATGGCTATCTCTATGGTCGCGGCGTCGCCGACGACCTCGGCATGGCGGTCGTGAACCTCGAGGTTTTTCTGCTGCTCAAGCGCGCCGGCGCTCCGCTCAGTCGCGACGTGGTTTTCGTGCTGACCGGCGACGAGGAGTCGGGCGGAGGCGGCATCAACCACATCCTCAAGAACCGCCCGGAGCTGCTGCGCGGGGCGATCGCCTTCAACGAGGTCGGCGGGCCGATCCTCGACGCCACCAGGAAAAAGGTTCGCTTCGTCGGCCTGCAGGCTTCCGAGAAAGTCTACCAGGACTACGAGCTCGTCACTCGCGGCAAGACCGGCCACTCGTCGGTGCCGCTCGAGGACAACGCGATCTACCGGCTCGCGCGCGCGCTCGATCGCCTGGGCAAGTTCAGTTTTCCGGCGCATCTGCTCCCGGTCACGCGCGCCTACTTCGGCGAACGCGCGAAGATCGAGGAGGGCAAGCTCGCCGAGGCGATGCGCTCGCTTTCTCTCAGCAAGGGCAGGCAGCTTCCCGCGAAGGCGCTGAAAACGCTCGAGGCCGATCCCATCCTCGCCGCCAACCTGCGCACGACGTGCGTGGCCACCGTGCTCGCCGGGGGCACACGCGTGAACGCGCTGCCGGCCGAGGCGCGCGCGTCTTCTCGCGCTCGGCGCGACCGACTCGCGCTTTCTGCGGCCGTCAGGGGTGCCCTCGTACGGCCTGAACCCGATGCCGATGGCCGAGGAGGACACGCGGCGCGCGCACGGGATCGACGAGCGCATCCCCGCGGGAAGTCTGCGGGCGGGCGTCGAGTTTTTCCACCGGCTCGTCAGCGAGCTTGCCGGCAAGTGATTGCGGCGTCGACCCAGTCCTTGCGATAGACGGCGCAGAGCTCGGCCGCTTCTTTCTCAGCAGCCTCCTTGGTCGTGACGGTCGTGCTCTCGAAACGAATCGGCTCGACGGGTCCGGTGATCGTGCGGCGCTCGAGCCCGCCGTAGTAATGGTCGCGGCAGAGCGCGACCGCCCGGCGGACGACGGAGTACTGTGCGTGCGCTTTCCACAAGCCGGCCGGATGCGTGAAATGGCCGACGAAGCAATCGGTGGCTTTGACGAGGCACCAGCTCTCGACGGTGCAGTGGTCGGGAACGAACCCGTCGGCGCGAGCCGCGGGTCCCGAAACGGCGGCCAGGACCAGCACTCCGAGAAGCAGTTTTTCGCTCATGAAAAAGGCTTTAGCAGGCGCGCGCGCGCCTGTCCAACTTGTGAGCATCCGTAGGGCGGAAAAGCGCCATGCTGGCCTGTTTTCGGGGTGTTAGACCCCGTTTCCCGTGGCACCGGCGTTGCACTTCAAGCTGCCAGGGAGAGATTTCAATGAATACCAGAGCCGCAGTCGGCGCCTTGGCCGCCGTTTTGTCCGTCCACTTCGCGTTGTCGACCAACGGCTTTGCCGCTCCCGACAAGAAAGGCAGTGGCTGGGGCAAGGTCGTCGCCGGTGGCATCGTCGTCGGCGTCGGCGCGTATCTCATCCGCCGCTCGATTCGAAACGCGCAGCAGCGCCAGGCCGACTACGATGCGTATCTCGCGCAGCGCTCGAACCAGGGCTCGTACGACAACGGTTACGACGAAGGCGTTTCGGCCGCCGAGCGCGCGGCCCGGCGCGAGCGCGACCAGTGGGCCGAGCAGCAGCAGCAGGCCGAGAGCTCGAGGTACCAGGAGCGCATGGAGGCCAACATGAAGCTCTTCGGCGGCCTGAAGAGCGAGCTCGGTGGCAAGATCGCCGGCTACAAGAAGTCGCATCCCGACAAGCTCTGGGTCTGCCAGGCGCTCTGCGGAAAATACAACGACGACAACTCGCTTTCGGCGCACGCGGAAGTCGCGGGCGACGACGATCTTCAGAAAGCCGCGAGCGCGCTTCAGCGTCGCTGCGACGGCGAGAACATCTTCGACGGCGTCGACGCGAAGCACGACTACAAGCTCATCTTCATCAACCCGAAAACCTCCTGCTTCGTGAACGAGCTTTCGTACGACAAGTCGGTCGCGCAGCTCAAGAGCATCAAGCAGAAGGTGCGTCTCGAGGTGCTTTACGCCGCTTACGAGCTCGACAAAAACAGCGGGCCCGTGAGCTCGACCTTCCGCTCGGCCTTTCGCCACGAGATGGACGGCTTCTCCGACCTGCTCGACGGCGCCACGCCCGAGAAGCTCCAGAAGATGCTGCTCGAGCCGGGCGCCGAGGACGACGCGAAGGCCGCCTTCAAGAGCGCCAGGCTCGTGAAATCGGGACCGGGAATGATGGAGCTCGTCGACGAGCAGGCGCATCTGCGCGTCATCATGAACGCCCAGCCGGGCGGCTCGATCCGCTTCGACTACAAATATTCCCCTTACTCGTTCGAACACTCGTGCGGGCCCGAGTCGCATGACGGGCGGATCTCGTTGCTCTTGCGCAACGGAGCCGTGGACACGGGAACGTTCAGCGTGCCCAATGCGCTGGCGAAAATGAAGCATGCGAGCGCCGAGATGGCCTCGTCGGATATCTCCGACGCCGAATACTGCGCGAAGGTCTCGGGCGAAGATCGAGGGCTGGCGGGCAAGGCCGACTCCGCCGCCGTTGCCGGGTCCGGCGCCAAGGGCACGAAGGTCAACGCTCAGTAGTTTTGACACGCCTGGTCATATCGTGATACCCCGGTTCCGTCCCCAGCGAGCGAACGCGGTGCGATTCCGCGACAGGTACGCTGCTGTGAACGGAACGAAAGTCGAGCGGGGCCTTGCGAAAGGCCTCGTCAAAACCACTGGAGCTGATCCGGGAAGGCTCGTCGAATAGGCTCCGTGGCGCCAAACGCGCCCCGGTTTCCGTAAGTCAGAACACCCGCCGGGACAGGCGCCAGCATCCCGCCGGCGCCTCTCACGTTTCTGGGAGGTTCGACTCATGCGCGTTCTTGCGCTCGTTTTGTTTTTTTCGCTGACTGCCCCGCTCCTCGCCGCGCCGGCGCCGGAGTGCCAGAAGCTGCTTCTCACGCCCGCGCAGCGCCTCGAGCTCGTCGCGCGCGAGCTCACGGCCGCGCGCCGCGAAGCGCCGCTTTTCCGCCGGCTCGTCCTGAAGGCGATGGGCCGCGCGCTCGAGAGCCGCGTGCTCGAAGCCTGCTCGCGCCGGGGCCTTTGCACGGCGGTCGACGTCTCGCAGGCCGTTCGCGAGAACGTCGAGCAGGCCGGTCGCGATCTCAAGCTCGTGCGCGGCTACGCGATCATTCTCGGGGCCTGGGCGGGCGGCATGGGCTTCGCCACTTATCTCAACACCATTCCCGCCGCGCAGATGTACGCGCCCGTGACGGCGCTGCTTACCGGCGTCGGCCTTTCGTGGGTGAGCGCGCCGGTCGTCGACCGCGTCTCGTCGAAGGTGCGGCGCGGGGTGTACGGCCTGCTGGGGCTGGAGAACGGCCAGGAGGGCGGCGGCGTGCGACGCGCCTCCGACGGCGAGCTCGAGTCGTTCTACCTCTCGACGCAGGCGACGATCGGCCCGCTCGCGCAGATCGGCGGGCAGCGCCTCAACCAGTTTCTCGACTCGCTCGACAAGAAAGTCTCCGACGCGCGCGTGGCCTTCGGCGGCGGCGATCGCGAGCTTGCGCTCGACCAGCTGGCCGAGATCGCCGTGCGCATGCGCGAGCTCTTCCCGGACGTGCGCCCCGACCACAAAGCCGTGGCGCGCGTCGTGCTCACGAGCTTCCTGAGGCACGTGTCGATCGACGCGGGCTTCGCGGCCGCGCTGCGCGAGCGGATCCGCTCGCTAGACGCGGGCGCGGGCGGCGACCAGGTCGCCGGGTACTACGAACGGTTGGTGGCCGCGTGGACGCAGCGGAATGACGTTGTTCATTGACTGCGGCTGCTGCGTCTTCGGCGCGCGCGCCTTCAGCTTGCTCGTCTCGATCTCGACGCCGATGGGGAAGTGGTCGGACGGGTTTTTGTCGCGGATGTGCTTGTTGCGGGGAAGCGGGTACTCTTTTCCGTCGTTGCGCTTGTAGCGGTAGACGCCGGTCTTCGTGATGCTGTCTTTCAGCTCGGGTGAGACGAAGATGGCATCCATCTGCTTGGCGTCGGGCGCCTCGCCTCTTCCGGGAAAGTAGACGTGGGTGACGCGGTCGTTGCCCGAGATCTTGTGGTCGCCGACGTCGAAGGCGTCGTCCATGCCGGCGCGATCGTGCAGGCTGCGGAACTCGGGCTCGAGGTTGACGGCGCCGTTGAAGTCGCCCGCCAGCATGATCGGCAGGTCGTTTCCGTACTGCTGCTTGTAGCGCAAGATGATCTCGGCTGCGCGTTTGACCTGGGCGCCACGCGCGATGGCCGACTCGGGGTCGGGCTTGATCGCGTTCGGGTCCTTGAGCGGCCGCTTCGACTTGAAGTGCGTGCCGAGCAGGACGAGGAGCGGCGCCGAGTCTTTCGGCGCGCCTTGGGCGCGGATGACGAGCGCGGGCAGGTCGCGCGAGAAGATCGGCGAAGGCTCGGCATCGCGGAGGCGCGGGTCAACCCACGTTTCCTTGCGGAAGCTGTGGTTCTCGATCTCGAACGGCAGGTCTTTCTTGATGAGGAAGCCGACGTCGATGCCGCGTGGGTCGTTGCCCTCGACGAGGATCGCCTGGTATTCGCCGTTCAGGTGGTGCTCGGCCAGCGACTGCAGCGCCTCGATGTCTTCGACCTCCTGGACCACGACGATGTCGAGTTTCATGTCGAGGATGGCTCGCGCCACGCCGTCGATCTTGTTGAGCGGCTTGATTTTCTGCTCGGTCACGCGGTTCATCCCGCGCGTGCCGGGCACGGGCTCGTGGTGACCGAGGTGCAGGAAGAGGTTCTCGACGTTATAGCTTCCGATCCTGAGGCGGTCGAGCTTCTCGAGCGGGCGCTTCGGCGTGCTGAGGTCGGCTTTGACGAGGAATCGTTCGCAGTGGAGGTAGTCTGGGGCGGCTTGAGCGCGAAGCGGGGCGACCGCAAGCAGCGCGGCCGTTGAGAACAAGAGAGCTCCAAGGGCCTTGGGAAAACGCATCCGAACCTCCGAGTTTCGGGGGTCTTAGCATGATGAATGCGACGCGTCATCCTATTTCTGACGAATTAAATCAGGTAACCATTGGCGAAGATTGGAGAATTGGAAGCCTAGCTCGCGAGCACGTGAACTGTCGAGATAACGAGAGTTTACATCCACGAAGGGGGTGTGGTTTTCGGTGGGGCCACTGCGTTCGACGCGAGCCTTTTTGCCAACGGTTTTTTCGATCAGCGCGAGAACTTCGCCGATCGAAATCGGCGGCTCGGAGCAGGCGTTGATCGGCCCGGTGAACGACTGGCGGCCGGTCCACTCGAGAAAGCGCGCCGCTTCGTCCGACGAGATGAACGAGGTGCGGGCTTCGAGGTTCGGCACGACGATCGGCGCGCCCGAGCGGACGCGGTCGAGATGAAACTCGAGTCTCCCCGTGTAGTCGTCGGGCCCGAGAACGATCGGGATGCGGACGGCCGCGACCGGGAACTTCGCCGTCTGGAAATAGACGGCTTCGGCGAGGCGCTTGGCTTCGCCGTAGTCGAAGTCGGCGCGCGCTCCGTGACGGATGGGTTTGCTCCAAGGATCGAAAGCCTCCTCGCGCTGGAGGTCGAAGGTTTCGTACACCGACTGCGTCGACGTGTGCACGTAGCGCTGCACGCGGCCGTCGAAGAGCGCCACCGCGTCGGCCGCCTCGTCGGGCGCGTAGCAGATGTTGTCGAAGACGACGTCCCACCGGCGAGGGCCGAGCGCCGCTTCGAGCGCGTGCGCGTCGGTGCGGTCGGCGCGCAGCCGCTCGACGCGGTCCTCGAACGGATCGTGCGCGTGCGCGCGGTTGAGCAGCGAGACGTGAACGCCGCGCTCGAGCAGCAGGGCCACGAGGCGCTTGCCGAAAAACCGCGAGCCGCCGATGACGAGCGCGCTTTTCATGACTGGAACGGGTAAATCGACCCGAGCGTGAGGATTTTCGTGAGCTCGTCGAGCGCCGTCTCGACCTCTTCGACGAGCTTCGGGTCGCAAAGCTCGCCCGCCTCGAGACGGTCGCGATAGTGCCGGCCGACCCAGCCTTCGAGCTCGGCGAGCTTCGCCTCGTCGAGGAGCACGCCCGGGTTGACCGCGGCGAGCTCGGCGTCGGTGAGCGCCACCCGCAGGCGCAGGCACGCGGGGCCGCCGCCGTTCTGCATGCTCTCGCGAAGGTCGACGACCTCCAGGCGGTCGAGGCCCGAGCCTTTTCCGACGTGGCCCTCGAGATACGCGCGCACGCGCGCGTTCTCCTCGCACTCGATCGGAGCGAGCAGCAGCGTCTTGCCGTCGGGCAGCCGCAGGAGCTGGCTGTTGAAGAGGTAGGATTTGACCGCGTCCTCGAGGGGGACGTCGGCGGCCGAGACGCGCAGCGCGCGCAGCGGCCTGTCGCTCAGCTTGGTGAACTTCGCCTGCAGCTCTCCCAGCAGCGCCTTCTCGTCGGCGAACGCCTGCTCATGGTAAAAGAGCAGATCGAGGTTTCCGACCGAGACGACGTCGTTGTGGAACGCGCCGGCGTCGATGGCCTCGGGATTCTGCTGGGCGTGTACCGTGGCGCTGTCGCGCAGCCCGTGGAGTCGCGCGACGGCCTGCGAGGCCTCGAGCGTCTGGCGGGCGGCGAACCGGCGCGGCTCGGCTTGCCCGGCCGCGCCGAAGGCGCGGCGCCCGTGAATGAAAAGCTCGACACCCGCCGCGCCGTGCGCGTCGGCGAAGCGCGCGTGGTTGGCCGCGCCTTCGTCGCCATAGCAGGCGTTCGAGGGCAGCGGATCGTGGACGGCGAACTTGCGCTCGTC
>JACQAX010000023.1 GCA_016194795.1 Deltaproteobacteria bacterium
CGTCGCGCACGCGCGGCTGGTCATCGAGGGGGCGGCCGCTTCGGCGCCGCAGGTCTCGCGCGTCGCGCGCAAGCTCGCGCGGCAGTTCGGCGCGCTCGCGAAGCGGCAGCAGGGCGAAGGGAGGGCGGCGGCTTGAGCGATCTCGCAAGCTCGATCAAGAAACGCGGCTTCGCCGTAGAGGATCTCCTGGCGCCTGACGCCCAGGTGTTCTTCGAGAACATCTTCACGACCCGGCACATCGGCCGCGTGGTCGACTTCATGCTTTTCCAGGCCCAGAAATTCCTCGCTTCGGGCGACGATCCGGGGTTCACCGAGTACCGCTTCCGCCACGTCATCGAGCTGGCCGTGTTCAACGCCTGGAGCAACTACCGCGCCGGCGAGAAGGTCCGCTGCGTGGGCGTCGAGTTCGGCTGGGACGACACGAAGCTCGTCGCCTCGGTGCACTACCTCGTCGACGCCGACGCCAGGGGCTTCGTGCCTGGTGGCACGCCCTCGACGCCCGCCGCCGAGCGCATGTCCAAGATGATCGCGCAGATCCAGGCCCTCGCCGACGGCGTGATCGTGCGCCACGAGCCCGAGACCGGGCGAGTGCAGCTCGTCGCGTTCCTTTCCGCCGGTGGCGCCGAGAAGCTCGAGGCGCCCGAGTACGTCGACGTCGCCCAGCTCCCCGCCGAGGTCGTTGGCGAGGGCTCGACCGAGCCGGTCGCCGACCCGCAGAGTCTCTCGGACGCGGACGTCGAGGCGTTCGTGGCCGACGAGAACGCGAAACCGCCCGTGGCGGCCGAAGAGCCGGCCGACGTGGTCATCGGCGCCGACGTGGCGACAAGACCGTCATGCGCATCGCCGGCAGCGGCGGCGACGTCGGCGGCGACAAGACCGTCATGCACGTCAAGAGCAGCGGCAAGAAGGCCGAAGGCGACGCGGGCCCGAGCCGCCGCGAGCAGCTGCTCGAGGAGCGCATGAAGGGGGCCCACGAGCAGCTGAAGACGCTGCAGGAGATGGTCGCCACGCTCAAATCCGAGAAAAAGGCGCTCCAGGAGCAGCTTGCCGACAGCGATCGCGCGGGTGCCGAGGCGCTGGCGAAGAACGTCGGAGAGGACGACGAGGCGAAGGATTCGGCGCTCGGCAAGATGAAGCAGGAGCTCGAGACCGGCAAGGGCGTGCCAGCGGGCGCGAGCGACTGGGCCAAGGGCATGATCGAGGCCGCGACGAAGGAGCGCTCCGAGCTCAAGGCTCGCATGCGCGACGTCGACGCCCTGCTGCGGCGGCGCGAGCACGAGTTCAAGCAGAAAGAGACGATGCTCAGCGAGCAGATCCGCGGGATGGACGCCACCATCAAGGCGCGCGACTCCGCCATCGACAAGGGCAAGGAGACGGTCGCGAGCCTCCAGGCGAACATCGAGAGGCTGCGCGCGGCGGCGGCCGGCACGACCGACACCGTCGAGCTCGCGCACAAGCTCGTCACCTCCGAGAAGCTCCTGGCCTCGGAAAAGGAAAACTCCGAGCGCGTCCTCAAGCGCGCCGACGAGCTGCAGAAGAAGCTGAACGAGGAAGTGTCGATCCGCGGCATCGCCCAGCACGACGCCGCGAAGTACAAGAAGGACGCCGACGACCTCAAGCGCAGGCTCGCTCAGCTGCAGGACGTGAAGGAGAAGGGCTCGCCGCTCGAGATCCAGCAGCTCACCGACGCGAAGGAAAAAGCCCTGCGCCAGGTCGAGGACCTCAAGCGCCAGATGAAAGAGCTCCAGACGAAGCTCGCGTCCGCGATGCCCGCCAAGCCGGGCGCGGCGGCGGCGGCCGGCGCGAAGGCGGGCGGGACCGGCAGCGAGGCCGAGTACAAGCACAAGCTCGATCTCGCCGAACGCATCGCCAAGAACTCGAAGGACGAGCTCGACAAGCTCAAGAAACGCTACGAAGAGGCCAAGCAGGCGGAGACGAAGATTCGTGGCGAGATGGGCAAGCTCCAGTCCGAGCTCAACAAGGCCCAGGCCGACCTCAAGGCGCACGGCATTCGCGCGGCCGGCGCCGCCACCGCGACGGCGAACGCCAGCGCCGCGGCGAAACCTCCGGTGAAAAAGTAACGAACAGAAAGACGCAACGAGATGAGACTTCGCCTGCTGACGTTCACGACGGTGCTGCTGTTTTCCCTCTGCCTCGGCGCAAGAGCGGCCGGTCCGCTGCCCGCCTGCGAGCACGTGGCGGCGCCGCTCGAGGTGCTGCGCTTCGAGGCGCCGCTCAAGTCGTTGCGCGAGTTCCTGCCGCCGGACAAGGTGGCGCGCGGCGCGAAGCCCGAAGCGCTGGATCCGCTGATCGACGCGATCGTCGAAAAGGACGCGCGCGGCCTGCTCTTCAAGCTCGAAGGGCTGCTCCGAATCTACGACGGCATTTACGGCGGGGCGCTCAAGAAGCTGCGCGTGGACGTGAAGCGCGCGGAGGACCTGGTCGGCTGGTACTCCGAGAAGCTCGAGTACCTCGATTACGCGAGGAAGATCGAGGCGCCCGGGCCCGTCGTCGAGGCGATGGGCAAGGTTCGCGACGCCTCGAAGGGCGAGCTGTACGACGGCATGCCGGAGTTTCCCGAAACGCTCGACCGGCTGCAGGCCGAGCTCGGCAAGGTCGACTGGGAACGCCAACGCGACGACCGCGTGAGCGTGATGCGCGAGCTCGCGCGCGAGCTGAAGAAATACGAACGGCTCGATTACGACATGACCGATCTGCAGGGCGGCATCCATGAGCTGCGGCGCAACCTGCGCTGGATCCTCATCTACATCCAGGCGCTCGACGGCCTGATGGTGCTCGAGAAGGGCGTGGGCAGGATCAACGAGTACAGCTACCTCGAGGGGCACCCCATCGCTAAAAGCAAGTTCTCGAAGGTCGAGCCCAACCCGCGCGTGAAAAAGCCCGTGCAGGTGCCGGTCGAGTATTTTCTCGCGCTCTCGAAGCTGGTGCAGGAGATCGGCGTGATCAAGTCTTCGGCCGAGAACGTCGAGGCCGTGGCCGGGGGATACTTCGAGGCCGCCCGCGAGAGCGGCAAGCCGATCAGCCACAAGAAGGCTTTGAAGATGGCTCGGGATCTTGCTCGCGAGAACGACCCTGATTTCGTCGAGGACCCGCATGCGGCGGCTAGGCAGTCGCTTAAAGAGCTGAAGAGGACGGGGTTGCTCAGGAAGCTTCGGAAGTGGGTTGAGGATGAGGTCGGTATCTGATCTGAGTCGGGAAGTGCGCAACCTTGCGGCGCTTTGCGCCGGCGCTCCGAGCCCCTGCGGGGCTCTCGCGCACGCGTCGCACTAAAACCCGACTGCGTCGGCTTTTAGCGCGCTCGCGTTGGTACCGACGGAGGGACTCGAACCCACACGCCTTGCGGCACTAGGTTCTAAGCCTAGCGTGTCTACCAATTCCACCACGTCGGCACCTGAGTAGACGGCGAGCTTTGGGGGTACCAGTTTCCCCTATCGGTGACAAGGACGGGGGTTCGACTCCCCCCGGGGCCACCATTTTTGTATCCTATATATGACTATTGCGACGCCCCCTGAATCCTGCTAGAAAGACTCAGCTTTAATAATCACACACATCCCGCTCGCGGCTTCAACGCCGCAAGAATTTGGTGCTGGGCCGCAAATAGGTTGCGGCTTGGTTGTTTGGGATGGAGGCGAACGCCACCCGGCGTTCTAAACCAAGTTGGCCCGCTACGGGCTATCTTTCCAAGGAGTTTTTCAATGCCTAACGTTACGATGAAGGAACTGCTCGAAGCAGGCGTCCATTTCGGTCACCAGACCAGCCGCTGGAACCCCAAGATGAAGAGTTACGTCTTCGGCGCGCGCAACGGGATCTACATCATCGACCTCCAGAAGACGGTGCAGTTCACCCGCGAAGCTTGCGCGTTCGCGCACAAGACCTGCGCGGAAGGCAAGCGCATCCTGTTCGTCGGCACGAAGAAGCAGGCCAAGGACGTGATCATCGAGGAAGCGCAGCGCTCCGGCCAGAACTACGTCGCCAACCGCTGGCTCGGCGGCACGCTGACCAACTACCAGACCGTCAAGGCCTCGATCGATCGCCTGAAGCGCATCGAAGCGATGAAGACCAACGGCGACTTCGAAGCCCTGACCAAGAAAGAGCAGTCGATGCTCAACCGCGAAGCCGAGAAGCTCGAAAGCTCGCTGGGCGGCATCAAGGACATGAAGAAGCTCCCGGGCGCCCTGTTCATCGTCGATCCGATGAAGGAACACATCGCCGTCAAGGAAGCCAAGAAGCTCGGCATCCCGACGATCGCCGTGGTCGACACGAACTGCGATCCGGACGACATCGACTACGTCATCCCGGGCAACGACGACGCCATCCGCGCGATCAAGCTCTTCTCGCACCTCATCGCTGAAAGCTGCGTTGAAGGCATGCGCGCCTTCCAGGAAAAGCTCAAGGGCGACGAGCGCCTCGCTTCCCAGAGCGCCGAAGACGGCGAAGAGAAGAAGGTCTCGCGCTTCGAAGGCGACATCGACCTCCGCGGTCCCGACGAGGCTGAGCTCGCCGCCGCCGCTGAAGGCACGACCGAGGAAGAAGCCGCCGTCGTCGAAGGCGTCACGACCGATCCCGCGGTCGCGGCTGCTCCGGCCACCGCGCCGCTCGCCGTCGCCGCCAAGAAGACGACCAAGGCCCCCAAACCGACGAAACACTGATCAGGCAGGGCAACAATGGAAATCAAATCGGAACAGGTGAAGGAGCTCCGCGAGAAGACCGGAGCTGGCATGATGGACTGCAAGAAGGCGCTCGTCGAAACGAGCGGCGACTTCGAGAAAGCTGTCGACTATCTTCGCAAGAAAGGCCTCTCGGCCGCCGCGAAGAAAGCTGATCGCATGGCGAAGGAAGGCATGGTCTCGAGCTACATCCATGCCGGCGGCAA
>JACQAX010000170.1 GCA_016194795.1 Deltaproteobacteria bacterium
GCCGAGATCGGGGCGAAGTATCCTCGCGTCGTCGTCTGCGACGCCGACCTGTCGAAGTCCACGATGACGCAGGCGTTCATGAAGAAGTACCCCGAGCGCCACCTGGAAGTCGGCATCGCCGAGCAGAACATGATCGGCATCGCCGCCGGCCTGGCGCTGTCGGGCAAGGTCCCGGTCGCGGCCAGCTTCGCCTGCTTCCTGATCGGCCGCCTGGAGACCATCCGCGTCTCCGCCGCCTACAACCAGACCAACATGAAATTGGTCGGCACGCACGCGGGCATCGGCATCGGCGACGACGGCCACAGCCAGATGGGCCTCGAAGACATCTCGCTCATGCGCGAGCTGCCCACGATGATGGTGTTTCAGCCCGGCGACGAGCTCGAGACCCGCCAGCTCATCGAGTGGCTCGCGAGCGACGCCGAAGCCGTCAAGCATCCGGCTTACGTGCGGCTCACGCGCCAGAATCTCGTGGCCGTCCACGACGCCAGCTACAAGTGGCAGTTCGGGAAGCTCGACGTCCTGAAGCGCGGCTCGAAGGTCGCGCTCATCGGAACGGGCGCCGGACTTCAAGAATGCGTGGCCGCGTACGAGCAGCTCAAGGCCAAGGGGCTCGAGGTGACGCTGGCCAACGCGCACACGCTCAAGCCGTTCGACGCCGCGGGCACCGTAGCCCTGGCGCGCGACCACAAGTTCATCTTCACCGTCGAGGACCATTACGTGACGGGGGGCCTCGGCTCCTGCGTCGCCGAGGCGCTCGCCGAGGCGGGGACCGGCACGAAGCTCGTTCGCCTGGGCGTGCAGGACATGTTCGGCGAGAGCGGCGAGCCGGTCGAGCTCTACGAGAAGTTCGGCTTCTCCGGACGGCAGATCGCCGAGAAGATCCTCAAGACCGTCGGATGAGAAACGTCTTCTGGCTCGTCGAGGGCAGGCTCGCGGGGCGAGCCGGTCCCGAGGTCGCGCCGTGGGATCTCGCCGCGATCCGCGACGCCGGTTTCACCGCCGTGCTGAGCACCGAGGAGGCCTGCCAGGCCAAGCTGATCAAAGACGAAGGCCTGCGCCACCTCGAGCATTTCATGCCGCAGGCGTATCCGACGACCCCCGCGCTCGTCGGGCGCTTCGTCGGGATGGTTCGCGCGGCGGCCGTGGATGCGCTCGCCGAGCTTCGCGGCGGCGGCTGCCTGCTCGTGCATTGCTATGCGGGCCGCGATCGCACGGGCCTCGTGCTGTGCGCGGTGCTGATGGAGCTCGAAGGGCTGAGCGCCGCCGACGCGCTCAAGCGAGTGCGCAAGGCGCGGCCGTCGGCCCTGACCGGCCCCGGCGTGACCGATGTTTTGGCGGAATACGAGATCCGGCTGAAGGCTGACGCGTTCGACGACTAGGCCACGGCGAAAAAAACGGGGCCGGCCGAGAAGAGAGAGAGAGTAAGCCGACCCCGTGCCTGTGCGGACCCCAGCTGCGAACTTATGCGAGCTCGTCTTTGCGCTTGCGGAGCGCGATGTCCTCGTTATTGGCGGCAAGCGACGTGGCGAACGACGCCCGGATCGCGTCGATGCCGATGAGCTTTCCGAAGAAAGTGTGCTTCGTCATGTAGAGCGAGGAGATCGACTTCGACTGGCCGGGCAGATAGACCTTCCAGGCCGCGGTGGCGTTGCGCTTGAGCACCATCGGATAGTCGCGGTAGCTGTTGCTCATGCCGTCGTGGAGGTACGTCAGCGTGAGGCTGCCGCCGGTTCTCGTGTCGAGGCCGGGCGCCCTGATCTTGAGCACGTCGCGCGAGTTGTCGACGCCGTCGATGCGGAGCTTGGCGCCGCTGAGCACCTCTCGGGCCGCATAGAAGTCGTGATCGACCACGAGCCCGACGAGCTCTCCGCTTCCGTCGTCGACTCGAACGGAAACGTTCGTCCACTTGCTCGTCATCTCACCACCGACCGAAAACAGGAACTGCTCGCCGGCGCGTACTTCGTTCAACGCGACGGTCAACGTGAGCAACAACCCGAGAACCCAACTCAAAGTTTTGATCTTCATGCTGGAGCTCCTTTCGACCCTAACCCTTGCCGGCCCATCGTGCATATCCCGGCCCCGGGACGTGCCAGGCGGGAGCATTGGGTTTTTCGGCGAGGTGGTATCGAAATGGCTGTAGACCTTTCTGGACAGTGTCAAAGGCTTGGACACCGGGGAATCTCAATGGTTGACTAGTTTGATGCGCAGCGTTAAGAAAGGGTTATGACGACAACCATAGCTTTTACATTGGGATTGCTCCTCGCCGCTCCATCGTCTTTTGCCACCGACGTTTACGTCGACCACGGCAAGCTGCGAGTCGAGATCTCCGATTCCCAGGAGGCCTATGACCTCTTCACGAAGCTCCACGCGCAGGAGATACCCGCCGACCAGGGCTTCTACAAGCGCGTCGAGATCCAGGACGGCAAGGACAGCCTCTCGCTGCTTTGCAGCTTCGACCACCGCTCGAGCTGCGCGATCACCTACGAGAACGTCGCCGGCCGGTACTTCGCCGGCGGCGACAACTCGGGCGTGTTTCTCTTCAGCTCGGCCTTCGCGACGCGCGTGTACGAGGCGCTCGACATCCCGGCCGCGACCGGCTGGGGCTCGTCGCGCAAGATCTACATCACGGCCGACGGCCGCTTCGAGCTGAGCTGCTCCTGGTACCAGAAGGCGCCGGCGCCGAGCTGCATGCTCGAAGTGATCAAGAGCCGCTGAGCAGCGGCGCTCTCAAAGCCCGAGCTCCTTTTTCAGGCGCTGCGCGCGCTCGGGGGCCTTCGACTCGTAGA
>JACQAX010000171.1 GCA_016194795.1 Deltaproteobacteria bacterium
GTCTGGAGTCCTACCGTTGGACGATTCCCCAACTTACCTATCCGAGGGTACCATCAGCGCCGCCGGATCGAAATTTGTGTGGGGTCTATTTACAAAGATTTCGGTCGGGAATCAACCCTAATGTTTGGGGACCTGAAGGTGAAAAACCTACGAACTTCGCTGGCATCGGCATTGCACCGCATTTGCGCGGCACTGAACAACCCAATTTGAGGAGACTATCGAAATGGCACGTAAAACCAAGGCTAGCAAAAAGATGTCCTCTGTCCGCAATCGCAAGACTGCCGCGGCTCCCATCAGCCGCCGCAAGTCGAGCACGATGAGCAGCCGCTCCCGCAAGGCGGCCTGAAAACGCCTTTTTGCGCTCGAGCCGTCGCGCATTTCGAGATGCGCGGGGCTTGCAGTTCGCAACCAACACGGGCCGATCGACTCCACGTCGATCGGCCCTTTGTTTTGTGGTAGCCCCACCGCATGGCCAATGCCTTCGAATCCGGCGCCCGCAAAGTGATTCCCGCCGTGCTCGTCTACCTCGAACGCGACGGGCGCCTGCTCATGCTCCACCGCGACGCCAAACCGGGCGACTACCATGCCGGCAAGGTCAACGGCCTCGGGGGCAAGCTCGAGCCGGGCGAGTCGCCGCTCGAGGCGGCCGCGCGCGAGGTGGCCGAGGAGGCCGGCGTGACGCTCGCCCCCGAGCGGTATCGCGTGCTTGGCGTGCTGCAGTTCCCGAACTTCAAGGCCCACAAAAACGAGGACTGGCTCGTCTACGTGCTCACCGCCGAGCTGCGCGCGGGCGAGACGGCCTGGGAAAAAGGGCCCGAGGGCGCGCTCGCCTGGGTCGACAAGAAAGACGTGCCCCAGCTCAACCTCTGGGCCGGCGACCGGCACTTCATCCCGTACGTCGTCGAGGGCAAGCCGTTCGTCGGCACCCTCTGGTACGAGGGCCAGGCGGTCCGCCGGTATTGGATCGCGCCGCTTTCCCAACTGAGCTAAACTGGGCGTAATCATGTTTCGGCTCCCTGGCGTTCTCCTCCTTCTGATGGCGACTGCGACCCCCGTGCAGGGCTCCTACGTCGAGCCCGATCGCAACGGTGTTTCGGTCGCGCCCATCCACGGCGACAGCCTTTCGCTGACGGTCACCCACAAGACGCCGTGGCCGGCCGAGCGCGCGCCGCTCGAGGTGCTTTCCAAGACGCTCTACGTGGCGTGGGACGGACGGGTGAAGACCCCCAAGGGCCATCCGTTCCCGATGCTCTATGCGACGATCGAGCTTGCCGTGCCGGCGGGGGCGGGCCTCGTCACCCAGTCCGACAAGCCGCTCAGGGCCCACCACCTCGCGGCCGACGACCGCGACGTCTACAGCTTCGATCTGCCGATTCGCAAGCTCGAGGGCAACTCGGCCGAGTTCTTCCTGAAGCTCGGCGCGAGCGACCCGACGCCGCGCACCTTCTGGCTGCGGCTTCGTCGCCACGCAGACGACAAAGCAGCTGCTCGACACGCCGGGGCAGCCCGTGCTGCGCGTGGCGATGCCCCAGGAGCAGATCCCCAAAAGAGCGCTCATTGGCGAGATGCGCGTGACCGACGGAACCAAGAGCGAGAGCTTCGAGATCACCTTCGAGTCCGAGGGGCGCCACGGCTGGAGGCTCGCTCTGGGGCTGGGGCTCGGTGCCTATTATTATAGCGACAAGGCCTCGGCCGCGAATCGGTTCCGGCAGCTGCCGATCCAAGGCGTGCTCGGCGCAGGATATCTCTTCAAGCCGGGGCACTGGGAGCTCAACTTCGACGCGCGCGGAACCCTGCTCGCCTTCATGCTCACCGACACTCAGGCCAAGGCGGCCAACTGGTATTCGCTCGGCTACCATTTGGGCTACCAGCTTCCGGTGGGCGAGGGTGAGCACACGTTCGGTCTCTACCTGGGCTGGTACCACTACTTCATGACGGTGCCCGACAACGCCTATGGGCTCCCGCGCCAGGGCTTCACCAACCTCTCGGGGCCGCAGCTGCTGTTCAATATGCGCTACCGGCCGCTCGGGCGGCTGGGCTGGTCGGCGTACGTGAAGCTTGCGCCGCTCTCCGACACGCTCGAGTCGCTCAGCTTCGGTAAGCTCGACCGCCGCGACCTCACCCTGGGCTTCACGCACGACCTGGCGTGGTTCGGCGACCTTCCGCGGCGTCCCGCGGTGCTGGTCGAGCTCGGGTTCGTCGCGCTCTCGGTCAACCGCGTCGACCTGAACGAGTCGCACGGGACGGTCGCGCTGATGTACCCGCTACATTAAGTGGGAAAGCTCCAGCCCGTCTTCCGGGCCGACTTCACCGTCATCTTGCGCAGCTTGATGCGCTTGAAGAACGGCTCCGGCGGCACGGCGATCTCGGCGGGAATCGCGCCGGTCTCGGTGATCTCGCCGGCGGCGAGCATCTGGGCGGCGACCGCCGGGGGGCTCCCCGTGTCGACGTCGAGGCCCACGCCCCACTTGGGCATGCCGGCCGTGTGCATGTCGGTGACGATGGTGAGCTTCTTGCCCTTCTTCGTGCCTTTGACGATCGCGCGCACGACTTCGTACTGCTTCAAGGGCCCGACCTGGCGCGGGGCGGGCTGCGACATCGCGACCTTGTTCACCACCGCGATCGGCATCACGCGACCTCCGCCAGGCAGCTCGATCTCGTCGTGTGACGCCATGCCCAGGTCGCGCAGAAAGCGCACCTTCTCGGTGAACTCAGGATCGAACGCGATCTTGAACGAGCACTCGCGGCAGCCCTTGTGCTTGAAGGACAGGGGAAGTGTCGCGACCTCCGAGTGGATCGTGTACATCGGCCGGCGCGTGCCGATCGGCGCCGGAAACTTGTGGGGCACGTCGCCCGACATCGGCTTGACGAACTTGAACTCGCCCTTGGTGTAGACGGCGGGCTCGTACGAAAACTCTTCCAAAATCGTCTGCAGCGAGTACGCCACCGCCAGCGCGGGCTTGGGCTCATAGCGAGTGGAGTCCATCGAGCCCACGCGCGTGTGGATCTCGGTGACGGTGTCGAGCTGGTCGGCGCCATAGCGCGAGAGGATGTTGGTGATCCCCGGGGCCGCGCCCATGCCGAGGAGCGCCGTCTTGCCGATCGCGCGGAACTTGCCGTCGAGCTCGAGCTGCTTGCGCGTGACGTGGAACAGGCCGCCCAGATCGACATAGTGGCAGCCGAGCCGAAGCGCGATCTCCATCACGTCGAGGTTCAGCTGGTACTGGGTTGCGTTGATCACGACGAAAGCGCCCGCGAGCACGCGCGCGGCCTCCGACGGGTTCTTCACGTCGACGCGAACCGCCGTCACGCGCGGGTCTTTGTGTGACGCGGCCAACGCGTCGGCTTTCGCCGCATCGTAGTCTGCGACTACGATTTCGGTGTCGCCATTCTTGGGGCAGGTTTCGACGAGATCCTTCACGGTGATGCGGCCCATGGCCCCGGCTCCACCGATGATGACGTATTTCATTTATGCTCCGTGCGAACTCGGCGAGGGCAGCTTGCGGTTTTTGTAAGGGAACCAGTAGTTTTTGACTTCCTGGACGTAATCCATGTGAACGTGCTTGGGCTCGCGGAACGCGTCGAGGCCTTCAGGCCCGAGCTCGCGTCCCATTCCGCTCCAGCGCATCCCACCGAACGGACCCGCGTCGTTGTCGGTGAGCGGATCGTTGATCCAGAAGGTGCCGGCCTTGATGTTCTCCATCGCTCGCATCGAAACCTCGAGGTTGTTGGTGTAGATTACGCAGCCCAGGCCGTAGTTGGAGTCGTTGGCCATGCGGATCATCTCGTCGGCGTCTGCGGCGACGGTGATCGAGAGCACGGGGCCGAAGATCTCCTCGGTCGTGGGGAGCGTGCCGTGCTTCACGTTCGTGAGAATGGTCGGCTCGAAGTAGTAGCCCTTGAGGCCCGGCGGCTGGAAGCGCTTGCCGCCCAGCGCGAGTGTTGCGCCTTCCTTCACGCTTGCCGCAACCTGGCGCTCGACATGGTCGGCGGCCTGCGAAGAGATCAGCGGGCCCACGTCGGTGTCGGGCTTCATCGGATCGCCCACGCGAATCGTCTTCACGTGCGCGAGCAGACGCTCGGTGAACTCGGCCGCGATCGACTTTTCGACGTAGATGCGCTTGCTCGACGTGCAGACCTGGCCCGCGTTGAGCAGGCGCGCCCACGCCGCCGCCGGAACGGCGACGTCGAGGTTGGCGTCCTTGAAAACGAGGAACGGGTCGACGCTCCCAAGCTCGAGGTTCATCTTCTTGAGATTCTGCCCCGCGACCGAGGCGATGCGACGGCCAACCTTGGTCGAGCCGGTGAAGGCGATGAGGTCGACCTTGGGGTGCTGGATGAGCGCCTCGCCGGTTTCGGCGGCGCCCGTGATCACGTTGACGACGCCCGGCGGGAGAAGGTCGTAGACCTTGGCCATCACGAGGTTCGTCAAAGGGTTCTGATGCGGGGCTTTGGCCACGATCGTGTTGCCGGCGGCGATCGCCGGCGCGAC
>JACQAX010000172.1 GCA_016194795.1 Deltaproteobacteria bacterium
ATCGCGGGCTGGCCCGTCGGGCGCTCGCGCTACGACGAGCTGTCGAACGAGATCCGCCGGCCCGAGAACCACGTCTACCTCTCGGGCGACTTCACCGAGGGGACGCATTCGAGCGGCGCCTTCGAGTCGGCGATGCGCGTCTCGCGGCAGATCATCGCCGAAGAGAGCGCGTCGGCCAGCCGTCTCGGCGTGCAGCCGAAGGCCGCCTCGGCGACCAACGATGCCTCGCGCGTCAGCGGCGTGGAAAAGCACTGAATGAGCGCGCTCACCCTGGCCTGGCTCGTCCCGGCGCTGCTTGCTCTTTTCTCGTACGGAGTCGGGCAGGGGCTCGTCAAGAAATGGGCGGCCGAAGTCCCGCCCGCCCGCTACTGCATCTACTTCGTGATCGCCAAGGCCGCCGTCAACCTCGGCTACTTTTTCACGCAGGCGCATCCGCCGCTCATCACGCCGGGCAACCACGCGTTTCTCGAGCTGGGGCTCGCCTCGTACGTGCTCGACGGCATCGGCTGGATCTTCTACTTCGAGGCCATCGTCTCGGGTCCCATCGCGATCATCGGCACGCTCTCGGCGGCGTATCCCGCGCTCGTCGTGCTGCTGGCGCGCGTTTTTCTCGGAGAGACGCTCGCCGTCTCCCAGAACGTGGGCGTCGTCGCCGTCATCCTGGGCTGCATCGGGCTTTCGTACGCGCCGCCCGATCCGAGCGCGCAGATCAAGGGCCGCAAGTGGATCCTCTTTTCGTTTCTCACGATCGTCGCCTGGGGCATCGACCAGACGATGGTCAAGCACGCCTACAGCCTGCCCGAGGCCAACGACGTGAACCTGGCCGTGCTCAACACGATCGGCGAGGCGCTCGCGCTCGGAACCTACGGCTTCCTGCGCGGACGCCGCGAGGGCGGGCACTCGCTCAAGGAGTGGCTGCACTCGTTCGTGCCGATGGCGATGCTCGCCGGCGGCGATCTCGGCGTGCTCGTCGCGTCGCGTTTCGGCCCGATTTCGATCGTGAGCCCGCTCACGGGGGCTTATCCCGCGGTGACTCTCATCTTCGCTACTTTGGTTTTGAAGGAAGTGATGACTCGGTTGCAGTGGCTTTGTATTGGATTTGTGATGTTGGGAATCGTTTTGAGCCCGACTTCGCTTGAGGAGATGCTTAAGGCCGTGGGGATGGGGCATTAGGCCGGTCCGGTTGTCGTTCCAGATTCCGTTGCAGATGCGGTCCGGTTTTGGTTTTCGGCTACGGAGGACTGACGCCGGGCTGAATCCGCAACTGGAACTCCAGCCGCAACCGAATTGGTTTTAGACTTTGGGCGTGACTCCCATATCCGCCAACATCGAGTCGAGGCTAAGGTCCGCGCTGCGAAGCCCGACGCGGTCGACGAGCTTCATCCTCTGCTCCTCGGGGATCTCGAGGAACTGAAGCCCGAGGCCCGGGTGGTGCGTCGTCGACTTGCCCCACTCGATGCACCATTGGACGCGGGCGGTGATCGGCGCGGGATCGCTTTTGCCGTCGCTCGAAAGCTCGCGGACGAAGAGCTTGAGGATCGCGCCGGCCGGCAGCGCCGTGCTCGTGATGATGAACATTCCGCCCTCGGAGGCGTCGCCGGTCGTCGTGCGAAACGGCTCGGGGCCGAACGCCTCGTGCTGGATCGAGACGTTGAGGATCGTCTTGCGCCTCGGGAAGCGCCGGATCTCGCGCGCGCGGCGCTGCGTGCGCACGCGCTCGGAAACGTAGCCGAAGAGCTGGTCGCCGGCGAGCGCGTCCGCCTCGATCGTGCCCGCGACCTCGCGCGACGACGCGTCGAAGCGCATTCGCACCACGGGCATCGACTCGGAAAGGTCGTGGATGAGCTTGCGCTCTTCGCTGCCGGAGCGCATGAGCGTCTTCATGTCGATCAGGATCGCGCAGATCGCGTTGCCCGGCGCCCAGGCGCGGAAGTCGGAGATCGAGGCCACCTGGTGGACGGTCAGCATCGAGTCCCGGCGGAAACCCGAGCGGCAAATTTCTCCCAGTTCGGCGTTGTCCGAGATCGTGACGATCGTGAGCGGTTCGAGCATGAACTTTATCGTAGCTCTTGCCGGGCCCCGAGGCAACAGTGCTACACTACGGATGTGAGCGGAGTACCAGGCAAAAGCATCAACGTTACCACATCCGCCTCCTCGGCGACTTCAAGACCTACTACTCGGCCAACATGACGTGGGCGCTGCGCAGCCTGACCGAGAAGAAGTTCGACATCGTCATCTCGGAGGTCGACCTCGACGACGGCTCGCTCATCAAGCTCAAGCAGGCCGGGGGGCTCGACGAGAACGAGGTTTACCTCATCGTCGCCCACGACCGCGAGGGCAACGAGCCGGGCCGCGGGCCCGAGACGGCGCATGCGCTCTGCGAGGAGCTCGGCGCGCACATGGTGCTCTTCTCGCCGTTCAACTCGGAGGACGTGCGCGTGCTCGTCGAGACGTATCGGGCTTGGGCCGCGCGCGCGGGCGACCCGCTGCGCGCCAGCCTCGCCGCCGCGGCCAAAGCGGTGCGCGACCGCGACTACGCGAGTACCTCGAGCGCGCGCTCGAGCTCAAGCCCAAGCACATCGCCGCGCTGTCGGCGCTCGGCGCCGTGCGGCTCGCCTGCGGCGATCTCGACGAGGCGGGCCGGCTGCTGCTCGAGGCGCAGCGTCTTTCGCCGCTCAACCCGGATCGCGCGATGACGATCGCGCAGCTATGCCTGGCGCGCGCGCTCGGCAAGGCTTTCGAGGTGACGCGGCAGTTTCCGCTCCACGCGCCCTCGCAGCTGATGCTGGGCAAGCTGCGGACGTTGCGAAAGAACGCCGAGGCCTCGACGCAACTCGACGAGCTCGTCAAAAATGAGCTCGTCGACGAAAAGACGCGCAAGGAGGCCGAGCTCTTCGCGGCCGTTCTGAAGCGTCTCGGTAGCACTGCGTAACCGCGCTGCGTCAAAAACAAGTCTTCGTTTGCAAGAACGCCAAGTTTTGATAGCCCTTGAGCACACAAAATTCGAGGGGGTTCTTTATGGCGAAGCAGTACGAAATGCTGGTTGGCGGCAAGTGGACCAAGGCACGCAACGGGGCGACGCGCGACATTCTCGACCCGGCAAGCGGGGAGCTCGTGGCCAAGGTGCCCGAGAGCGGGCGCGAAGACGTCGTCGCCGCCATCGAAGCGGCGCGCGCGGCGTTCGACCACGGACCCTGGCGCAAGACGACCGCGCTCGATCGCTCGAAGCTCCTCTTGAAGCTGGCCGACGCGATTCGCGGCGAGGCCAAGATGCTGGCCGAGCTCGAGACGCGCAACTGCGGCAAGCCCCTGGCCGAAGCCGAGTTCGACGTGGCCGACGCGGCCAACTGCTTTGAGTTCTACGCGGGCCTGGCCACGAAGATCCACGGCGAGACGATGCAGGTTCCGGCCAACAGCCTGAGCTTCGTCGTGCGCGAGCCGATCGGCGTCTGCGGCCAGATCATCCCGTGGAACTACCCGCTGCTCATGGCGGCCTGGAAGCTCGCTCCGGCGCTCGCCGCCGGCAACTGCGTCATCCTGAAGCCCTCCGAGCTCACGCCGCTCACCGCGCTCGAGCTTGCGCGCATGGTGACGCAGCTCGAGTTTCCGGCGGGCGTCGTCAACGTCGTGACCGGCCCCGGCGCGGGCGCGGGCGAAGAGCTGGCAAGCAACATGAAGGTCGACAAGATCGCCTTCACGGGCGGCACGGTCACCGGCCGCAAGATCATGGCGGCCGCGACGAGCAACATCAAGAAGGTGACGCTCGAGCTCGGCGGCAAGAACCCGAACATCTTCTTCGCCGACGCGGATCTCGAGGCGGCCGTCGACGGCGCGCTCTTCGGCGCGTTTGCCAACCAGGGCGAGGTCTGCTCGGCCGGCTCGAAGCTGCTCGTCGAGCGCTCGCTGCACAAGCCGCTCGTGGAAGGCATGCTCAAGAAAATCCCGCGCATCAAGCTCGGCCACGGCCTGACGGCCGGCACGAAGATGGGCCCGCTTGTTTCGAGCGCGCATCGCGAGAAGGTCGAGGCCTACATCAAGATCGGCCAGGACGAAGGCGCCAAGCTCGTCTGCGGCGGCAAGCGCCCGGCGGGAAAAGAGTTCGAGCGCGGAAACTTCCTCGAGCCGACCATCTTCGACAACGTGAAGCCTACGATGCGCATCGCCCGCGAGGAGATCTTCGGGCCGGTGCTCTCGGTCATTCCGTTCGACACCGAGGAAGAAGCCATCCGTATCGCCAACGACACCGAATATGGTCTCGCCGCGGCGGTCTGGACGAAGAACGTCAACAAGGCCATGCGCGTGATGCAGCAGATCCGCGCCGGCATCGTGTGGCTCAACACCTACCATCCCACGTTCAACGAGATGCCCTGGGGCGGCTACAAGCAGAGCGGCATCGGCCGCGAGCTCGGCCTTTACGGCATCGAAGCTTATCTCGAGACCAAGCAGATGAACCTGAACCTCGATGAAGCCCCGATCGGCTGGTACTAAAGCATGAGCACGATCAATCTGAAGACGCAGGTTCCCGGCCCCAAGTCCAAAGAGCTCATGGAGCTTCGCCGAAAGCACGTGGCGCGCGGGCCGTTCCACGCCACGCCTGTTTTCATGTCGCGCGCCAAGGGCGCGGTGATCGAAGACGTCGACGGCAACACGTTCCTTGATCTCGCGGCAGGTCTGGGAGTGGCCAACGTCGGCCACGCGCCTGAAACGGTCGTGAAGGCGATTCAGGACGCGGCCGCCAAGGTGCTCCACGCCGGCTTCAACGTCACGCCGTACGAGTCGTACGTCACGCTTTCGGCCGTGATCAACCGCACGACGCCCGGCTCGTTCGCCAAGAAAACGCTCCTCGTGAACAGTGGCTCCGAAGCGGTCGAGAACGCGGTGAAGATCGCGCGCGCGTTTACGAACCGCCAGGCGGTCGTCTGCTTCGAGCATGGCTTCCACGGGCGCACCTACATGGCGATGACGCTCACGTCGAAGGTGAAGCCGTACAAGGTGGGCTTCGGCCCCTTCAATCCCGAAGTTTACCGTGCGCCGTTCCCGTATGCTTATCGCTGGCCGAACACCAGCGACCCGTCGAAGGTGAGCCAGGAGTGCTTCAAGCGCTTCGAGGAGCTGGTGAACAACCAGGTCGGCGCCGCCAACGTCGCCGCCGTCATCATCGAGCCGGTGCTCGGCGAGGGCGGCTTCGTCGCGGCCCCGCGCGAGTTTCTGGCGAAGCTGCGCGAGTTCTGCACGGCAAACGGCATCGTGCTCATCGCCGACGAGATCCAGACGGGCTTCGGCCGCACGGGCACGCTGTTCGCCTGCGAGCAGCTGGGCGTCGAGCCCGATCTCATCACGCTGGCCAAAGGTCTGGGGGGCGGCATGCCGCTCGCCGCGGTCTGCGGCCGCGCCGAGATCATGGACGCGCCCGTCGAGGGCGGGATCGGCGGCACCTACGGCGGCAACCCCGTGGCGGTGGCCGCTTCACTTGCGGTGTTCGAGCTGTTTGAAAAGGGCGGCATGCTCACCAACGCCAAGCGCGTGGGCGAGCTGCTTCAGTCACGGCTGCGCGGCTGGGCGGAAAAGTATCCGGTCATCGGCGAGGCGAGGGGGCTGGGACCCATGCAGGCGCTCGAGCTCGTGAAAGACCGCGCGACCAAAGAGCCGAACCGCGAGGCCACGGCGGCGCTCGCCCGGTACTGCTACGAGCACGGCGTGGTGCTGCTCACCGCCGGCACCTACGGCAACGTGGCGCGCTTCCTGGCGCCGCTCGCGATCACCTCCGAGCAGCTGACCGAGGCGCTCGACGTCGTGGAAGCGGGGCTCAAAACGCTATGAGGCGCCACAAGCTCTGGCTTGACGGAAAGTGGCTCGAGGGAACCGACCATGAGGTGCGCGAGATCCGCTCGCCGTTCGACGGCGAGGTCGTCGCTCGCGCCGACTACGCCTCGGCCGACCAGATGGAGCGCGCGATCGCGGCCTCGGTCGCGGCCTTCACGCACTACCGCCGCTCGAGCCGTTTCGCGCGCGCGCGCCTGCTCGAGGCGATGCGCGACGGTATTGCCGCGCGCAAAGCCGATCTGGCGCGCGTCATCGCGCTCGAGGCGGGCAAGCCGATCACGATCGCCGAAGGCGAGGTTCTCCGCGCGCTCACGACGTTCACCGTGGCGGCCGAGGAGGCCAAGCGCGTCGGCGGCGACGTCATCCCGATCGACATCGATGCGACGGGCCGGCCCTATTCGGAGGCCGTCTCGTACTGGGTGCCTCGCGGTCCGATCCTGGGCATCACGCCGTTCAACTTTCCGGTGAAC
>JACQAX010000173.1 GCA_016194795.1 Deltaproteobacteria bacterium
GCCAACTGCGTGAAAAACTTTTTCTGCCATTTTCTCTCTCTACTCTTTCTCTTACTTCGCCTTGGCGGCGGTCGTCTTCTTATTCGGGCCGGTAGGGCGGGCGACCGTACGCTTCGGTTCAGTGTACGGCACGACCTTCTGCGCCTTATGCGGGTGTTCCGCCTTGGCGTAAACTTTCAGCTTCGTCATCTGGGCGCGGCCGAGCTTGTTTTTGTCGAGCATGCCCCAAACGGCGCGACGGATGAGGTCGTCCGGATTGGCGCCTTCGACGACTTCGCGAGCGCTGCGAATCCTCAAGCCGCTGGTGTAGCCCGAGTGGTCGAAGTACTTCTTGTCGGTCCACTTCTCACCGGTGAGCGCGATCTTGTCGGCATTGATGACAACCGCGAAGTCACCCGCATCAACATGCTTGGTGAACGTGGGTTTGTGCTTGCCTCTCAAGACGCGCGCGATCTGCGTGGCGAGTCTGCCCAACACCTGGTCCTTCGCATCAAAGAGGTACCAGTTCTTCTTGTTCTGATCGATGTTCTTCTCAAAATACGTTGACATAGACGCGTGGGAATATCGAAACCCCACATCTAAGTCAATGCCTTTTTCGGAAGTGTTTTCGCGGGCTTGCGACCAGCAAAAGCACGCAACCCATTGAATTGTGAGGCATTTTAAATCAATCCGACCGAGAAGTGAATCTGGTTCGGAGCTTCGCCACCGATCGGATTCAGCTTGTGGCCCCAGTCGAGATTGATGGGACCGACCGGCGTCATGTAATGCAGGCCGACTCCGGCGCCCGCGCGGAAGAACGGATTGTTTCGCAGCTGGTCGATGTAGAGATTGCCGGCGTCGACGAACGGCGCGAACTTCAGATCGCCGACGAGCGGCAGATCGATCTGCGTGCGGAGGTTGAAGAACGTGAGCGTGCCGGCGATCTTGATCGTGTCGACGTTGATCGCGTCCTCCGGAAAACCGCGGATCGTCGAATAACCGCCGAGACGAAAGAGCTTGATGAGCGGGATCTCGCGTCCCGAAACGTTCGAGCGCGCGAAGCCGCCCGAGACGACGTTCGACCATACGACGTCCTTGAACACCGAGGTATACCGGTGAATCGAGCCCGTCCACTTCTGGTACGACGGCGCGTTGGAGTCGGCGACGTTCTGCCCCGACAGCCCGGGCTGCGCGTACTCGAGCGCGACGTTCGAGAGCCAGCCGTTCGCGGTCGTGAACGGGTTGTCGCGCGTGTCGAGGGCGATCGACGGGTTGATGCTGCCGATGAGCATCGAGCGGTTGTCGATGGCCGAGAACGAGTTCTGGAAGAACACGTCGAACTGGCGGATACGCTCGAGCTTGTAGAGCAGCTTCGTCGTGATCTGGGGGATCAGCTTGCGCTCGAAACCGGTGATGAACGTCGTGCTGACGGCGTTGAAGTCGGGAGGAAAGCGCTGCTTCTTCGTGCTGAGGCCGATCGTGTAGAGGTTGTGAGTGCCGAAGAACCGCGGCTCGACGAAGGTCGTATCGAACTGGTACTCGACGAAGCGGTAATCGTTGTTCACGCGGCGGTTGGCCTCCGCGCCGAGCGAGCCGATCCAGTTCTTGCCGAAGATGTTGTTGTAGCTCAGGCGCGAGAACGCGCGGATGCCGAGGTCGGAGCGGAAGCCGGGGCCGGCCTCGAGCGAGCCGGGCTCGGCTTCCTTGAGATTGACCACCAGGTCGCGGTGGCCTGGGCCCTTGAGCGACGGCACCGGCACGAGCTTCACTTCCGAGAAAAGACCGAGCTTGCGGATGTTCGTCTCGGTCTGCTGAAGCTCGCCGCCCAGCCACCAGTCGTCCTCGTGCACGAGCAGCTCGCGCGCGACGACGTACTCGCGCGTCTTCTGCAGCCCCTCGATGCGGATCTGCCCGATCTTGACGCGCGGGCCCTCGTAGACCCGGAGATGGATGCGCGCGCTTCGAGTGTTCTCGGCGAACGAGACGATCTGGTCCTCGGGGGTGAGGATCCGGAACTCCAGGAAGCCCTCGTAGATGTACAGGGCGCGCAGGCGCTGCAGCCCTTCCTCGAGCGCGAAGGGATTGAACGGCTTCTCGTCGGACGTCGAGAGCGTCGAGCGGATCTTCTCCTCGCCGAAGTACGTGAAGCCGTTGAGCTCGACCTTGCCGACGGTGGTTTGCTCGCCCTCGGCGATCTGCACGACCACGCGCGCGCGCTGCTGGTTGCGCGGGGCCTTGACGGCCTGGACGCTTTTGGAGATCAGCTTGCTCGAGAGATAGCCGCGCGACTTGAGGTCCTCGAGCACGAGCAGCACGGCCTTGTCGACGTCCTTCTCGACGAGGAAGCCGCGCTGGACGAGACGCGAGCTGCCGTTCTCGAAGACCTCGCGGGCCTGGGCCGCGTTTTTCTCCCCGAGACCCTCCCAACGCACCTCTTCGAGCTCGGTGCGAGCCCCCTCGGTGAAGACGAAGGTCACGTGCTTGGAAAGAGGAAGCTCGCTGAAGCGCGACTCGATGCGAACGTTGTTGTAGGCCTTGCTGTGGTACTCGTCGGCGAAACGCCGCTCGATGACGCCGACGTAGTCCTTCCCGAGGCCGGTGGCGCGGATCTGCGCGATGAGGTCGGTGAGCTCGGCCTGGGTGAGCACGGTGTTGCCCTGGAACCCGAACGTGACGCGGTCGCCGTAGTCGATGGCCGCGACGACGCCGACCTCGGTGTGGGCGTCGTTGAACGACAGCCGGACCTTGTCGGTGTTGGCGAGGATGTAGTCCTCGTCGATCAGCCATTCGCGCACCTCGCGAAGGCGGTCGGCGAGCGTCTGCTCGTCGTACCGGTCGCCGACCCTCGTCTTGAGGATGTCGGTCATCTTGTCCTTGAAGTGCTGCATGACGTGCTTGCTCTTGAAGCCCGGCGGGTCGTCGATCCAGAGCGACTTGATCACGCAGGGCGGCCCCTCGTCGACGCGGACCACGAGCGCGAGGTTGTTGTTCTGCGCCGGAACCGAGTGGACCTCGACCTTCGCCTGGAAAAAGCCGCGACGCGCGTAGTACTCCGCGACGACCTTGCGGGTGGTGGGGATCATGTCCTCGCGCCACGGGTCGCCGGGAGCGACGGAAACGGCGTCATCGAGCTCGCGCGAGCTGATCGCGCCCACGCCGACGTAGCGCACGCCGAGCACGCGGCGCTCGACGACGGAGCCGAGGACGCAGGTCGGCCCGGTCGCCACCAGGAAAATCGCAGCCAAAAGCCAACGGCCAACCCACTCCGGGATTCTCTTCATTTGAAACGAAGCTTGAACTTGATATCGGCTCCGACCGACGTGCGGGACTGGCTCGGCTGGGAGCCGCGCTGGTCCTCGTACGTTCCCAACACCGACCAGTGCTTCGCGAAGTCGTACTCGAGGTCGACGTTGCGCTCCTGGTTTTCGCCGAGGCCCACGGTGGACCCGAGCGAGGCGTTGAGGTTCTTGGTCACTTCCTTCTGCAAGACCACCTTCGGCGAAACGCTTTCGGCGACGTCGCTGTTGCCGCGCGCGCGGAACGCGTTCTCGGGGACGAGCGACGTCGACTGGTCGACGCGCACCTTCACCCCGAGCTTCTGCTGCAGCCCCTTGTTCACGCCGGACTGCTGGAAGAGCAGGCCGTACATCTCGTCTCGCGAGTACGCGTCGCGGTTCTCGCGCGCGATGCTCTGGTACCCCGACGAGGTCACGCCGAGCGTGAGGAGATTGACGATGTCGTTCTGCGAAAGCGGCGGCTGCGACTGGAAGTTCAGGTTCGGGCTCGAGGCCGAGCCGTTGGCGACGAGGATGATCTTGTACCCCTTGATCTCGGTCTGCGCCGCCATGTCGAACTCGGGATCGAGCGCGGCCGGGTTCTTGAAGTAGATGTTGCCGCTCTGGATGGTGAAATAGCTGTCTTTGAACAGGAGACGCCCGTGATCGCGACGTCGAGGTCGAAGACCTGCACCTCGCCGGCGGCCCCGCCGCCCTTCTGCGGGAGGAACTTCGAGGAGCGCAGCACGCGCGCGCCTTCCGCGGGGTTGAAGTTCTCCTTGATCAGCGCCTCGGCGACGACGAGCGAGCCCTTCACCTTGTACGGAAGCTCGCCGCCCTTGAGCGTGAGCTTGCCGCTCGTGCGCGCGAACGCGACGGGGTAAACCTTCACCTTCGGGTTGTCGAGCTCGGCGCGGAAGTCGAGGTCCGGAACCTTGTAGGCATGGAGCCTGATCTCGCCGTCGCCGCGCACGAGCCCGCCGGCGAACTTCGCGCCGACGTCGCTCACGTTGAGAAGGTCGTCGTTCCAGTCGACCGAGAACCGCGCGTCCTCGAACGGCTGCTCGATCGCGCGCAGCCGGGTGTCGAAGCCGGCCGCTTTCACCTTCGCCTTGAAGTGTGGGGCGTCGGCGCGGCCGAAGACCGAGGCGGTCACGTTGGCCGAGCCGTGCACCGAGGCGAGCTCTCCGACGAGAAACTCGAAAACGCCGAGGTTGAGCGTGCCGTCGATCCCGTAGTCGACGTTGCCGTCGGCGGCACGCCCGTTGATCGACAAGTTCGTCCCGTCGCCGGTGAAGCGCAGGCCGCTCAGCTGGTAGCTGCCGCTCGTGATCTGGGTGGAGACCGGCTTGACGAGCATGAGCGAGTAGCCGCGGCGCCGGAGGACGTACGAGTCGAGCGCGACGGCGCCCGAGAGGCGGCTCAGCGCCCCGGTCTGGAACTTGAGGTGGGCCGAGCCGTTCACCTCGGACTCGAGCTCGGGATCGTCGGCGAGCGCCGAGTTGAGCGCGATCAGCACGGGCTGGAAGTTGAAGGCGCGCGCGTCGACGTCGAGGGTGGAGCTGGAGCCCTTCTCCCAGCCGAGGTCGAGCTTGCCGCGCACCTGCCCCGAGAAAACCGACAGATCGCCGTGCACGCGCCCGCTGTCGGTGGAGAACGCCAGCTCCGTGCGCGCGACCGGCATGGTCTTGATCATGCCGTCGCCGAGCGAGAGACGGAAAGCGCTCTTGAGGCTGCCGAGCTTGCCCGACCCTTGCGTGTCGAGGGAGATGGGCGCGCGGTACGGGATGCCGAAGCTCGCGAGATGGTCGAGGTCGAGCGTGCTGAAGCCGTCGGAGTGCAGGTCGAACTTGAGCGCGTCGTCGGCGCCGAAAACAAGGTTTCCGCGGATGATCCCGCTCTTCTTGCGGATGAACATGTTCTCGGCGATGTAGTTGCCGCGCCGGTAGCCGCCGTGCACCTTCGCGTAGTGGAAGATCTCGTGGAGGTAGTCGATGTTCGACATCTCCATGTCGCCCTCGACCGAGAGCTTGTCGAGCGGAGTCTTGCCCGAGACCTTGATGACGCCGGA
>JACQAX010000174.1 GCA_016194795.1 Deltaproteobacteria bacterium
AGGGCAAGGACCTGCTGCCCGGCGAGCGCGAGGCCGACGGCACTCCGAAGGGCCTGCTCTTTTCGTGCGTGCGCTGCCTGCAAGGCGTGGGCGACAGCGTGATCGACGCGGTCAAAGGCGTCGCCTACTTCCTGAAGCTGCTGGCGGTCGAAGCGCCGAAGTTCGTCTGGGACAAGAGCAAACAGGCCTGGCACGCCGCCAGCGACTGGATCGCCCGGCAGTGGGACGACGCGCCCGACCCCGTGAGCGGCGCGGTCGCCGCGAGCGACGCCAACGCCGACGCGCACAGCGGGCTCATCAACGCGGCCAAGGAGTACTGGCAGGCGTTCAAGGATTTCGTCAAAAGCATCGGCCACAAGATCGACGAGGAATGGCAGGAGTTCAAGTGCCTGCCGGCGAGCCTCCAGAGCCAGATCCTCTGCAAGATGGTGATGGACGTCTTCATGCTCGTCGTGACGCCCGACAAGATCCTCAAGGGCGTCAAATGGGGCAGCCAGCTCACGGCGGCCATGAGCAAGACGCTCCAGGCCATCCGAGCCAGCAACCTGCTCAAGGAAGGCGCGCTCGCGGCGGGAATAGAGCGAATAGGAGTGGCCATCGCGGCGGGCGCCGAGGTCATGAAGTCGGGCTCGATCCTGCGCCGTTTCGGCGACTCGCGCCTGATGGAGTACGTCAACGCCGCCGGCCAGAAGATCCTGCGCTTCGAGAAGCGCATCAACGGCCAGTGGCTGGCGCGCGAGGTCATGCTCGATGCCGACACGGGCACGATCCTGCGCACGACCGAGCAGGGCGCGGATCTGTTGAAGACGATGGTCGCGCACGCGGCGGGCGAGGCGGGCAAGACGAGCTCGGCCGTCGCGATGATCGACGTCAACTATCTCGGCAAGGTGAACTACTTCAAGGAAAGCGCCATCGCCGGCGACAAGTACCTCAAGGCGGTCTCGAAGGCGATCAAAGGAGCCGTGCGCGAGGACGACCTCATCTTCCGCTACGGCGGCGACGAGTTCCTGCTCCAGCTCGAGAAGGTCAGCCCGCAGGAAGCCAAGAACATCATGTCCAAGATCAACAAGGCGGTGGCCGACAGCCCCGAGGCGCGCGAGATCTTCAACGCGCAGAGAAAGGTGATGGCCGAACAGTACCGCGCGGTGAACAAGGCGGGATCGCTCGCCGAGCTGGCGCCCGAGTATGCCAAAGACCTGAGCGACGACGCCCGCAAGCTCGCCGAAGCCGACTTCGGAAAATTCAAGAGCCAGTTCCTCGCCGCGCAGGAGGCCGCCATCAAGGATATGAGCAAGATCCGCCCGACGGTCTCGGTGGGCGGCACGATGCTCAAGGAAGGCGACGACGTCAGCCAGGTCGTGTCGCGCGCGAGCGAGGAGGTCGGCAAGGTGAAAGGCGCCTACAAGAAGGCGCTCGGCATGGACGCGAGCAAGTACGGCGGCGGCGCCGGCGACGCCGCGACCTTGGGACCGAAACCCACGATGCCCGAAGTCCGCATGCCGGAATAGCGCTCAGGCCGGCTTGCCGAGCGGGAGCGTGATCTCGTAGCGATCGTCGATCGTTCCGCCGTGCAGCCGGACGATCACGCCGGCGAGGTAGCGGCCCGGAAGGCTTTTGTCGACGGGCGGCGGGAACTCGCCCTTGAGCGAGACGCGCGCGACGCCGGCGGCGCGGTCGACCTTGACGGCGATCGAAACGGAGCTCGCCTCGGCGATGAGCATCGAAAACGCCCGTGCCAGGCGGGCCGTGTCCCACTGCCCCCAGATCGGCTCGTCGGGCAGATCGACCCCGGCAAGCCGGCTCTCGTTGCGCAGGAGCGCGTTCTTCACGACCGGCCGGAGGTCAGCCAGCTGCCGCTCGAGCTCGGGGTGCCCGCTCTGCAGCACCGAGATCTCATATAGGTTGTCGGCGAGCAGCACCAGCTTGTCGACTTGCTCGACGAGCATCCTGCAGTTGCGTGCGGTGCGCTCCGGCTGCTCGGCGAGAGTGCCCTTCTCGAGGCCGAGCTGGAAAATCTGGCCGATCATCTTGAGCGACGTCAGCGGCGTCTTGAAGTCGTGGCGGATCACGCGCAGGGCGCGAAGGCCCACGTTGTCGCCGTCGTCGGCGCCGCCTGGGCCTTCGGGTTTCGCGGAAGATCCTTCGCAATTCTCGACGTTGTACATGGCGCCAAGGTAACGAACTCGCCCGGGCAGGTCAAAACGCTAGGTTCCAATTCTCAGCTGGCGGTCTTGTTGCGGAAAAGTTCGGGCTCGATCGTATAGCGCTTGAGCATGCGCAGCAAATTGGCCCGGTCGAGCCGCAGCACCCTCGCGACCGCCGAGACGTTCCCGCTCTCGCGGCTCAGCGTGGCAATCAGCACCTGGCGGACCAGCCGCTCGTCCATCTCCTTGCGCAGCTCGCCCAGGCTCTTGTCGTTGAGGCTCGGGAAGCTCAGCACGACGCCCTGGGCCTCGTCGGAGGCGGCGGCCGCTTCAGCGCCCCGCGCCGTCGCCGAAACGTGGCTCTGGACGTGAGCCGGCGGCTCGCCCGACTTGGCGTGCAGGTGCTCCTGACGCAGGTGCGAGAGCTCGAGCACCGGGCCCTTCTCCAGAATCACGGCGCGCTCGACGACGCTCTTCAGCTCGCGGATGTTGCCGGGCCAGCGATAGGTCGCCATCGCGCGCGAGGCGCTCGCCGAAAAGCCGGTGAAGCGCTTGCCGCGGCTCGCGGAAAGCTGCTTGAGGAAGAAGTTGGCCAGCACCTCGACGTCATCGACGCGCGAGCGCAATGGCGCAACCGATATCGGAAGAGTGTTGAGCCGGTAATAAAGGTCCTCGCGGAAGGTGCCTTCGCCGACCATCTTCGCGAGATCGCGATTGGTGGCCGCGATGATGTGCGGCCGCACGGAGATGTCGACGGTGCCGCCGAGGCGGCGGATCACGCGCTCTTGAAGAGCGCGCAGCAGCTTGGCCTGCATCTTGAGCTCCATCTCGCCGATCTCGTCGAGAAAGAGCGTGCCGCCGTTGGCGAGCTCGAAGAGCCCGAGCTTGCGGCTCACCGCTCCGGTGAACGCGCCCTTCTCGTAGCCGAAGAGCTCGCTCTCGAGCAGGTTGTCGGGAAACGCGGCGCAGTTGATCGCCACGAAGGGCTTCTCCTTGGCGAAGGCGATCGAGTGCATGTAGCGCGCGACCATCTCCTTGCCCGTGCCGCTCTCGCCCGTCACGAGCACGACGGGATCGTTCTCGCCGACGAAGCTTTCGGCCAGGGTGCGCGCCATGTCTTTGAGGTTCTTGATGTGCTCCGACTTGCCGACGAGGAGCTCTCCGTCGCCCCCGGCGGCCTGCGCGACCGTGCGATCGAGGAGCTCGGACTTCACCTCGAGCTGGCTGGCCAGGCGCTTGTTGGCCTCGTCGAGGTTGGCGAGCAGCTGCGTGTTGGCGCGGCGAAGATCCTCGCGCTCGAGCGCCCGACGCACGACGACGGCGATCTCCTCCATCTCGAAGGGCTTCTCGAGGTAGTCGAAGGCGCCGCGGTGGAGCGCCTCGATGGCGCATTCCTTCTCGCCGTGGCCGGTGATCATGACGACCGGGCACTCGTTGCCGCGGCGGCGCAGCTCGGTGACGAGCTGGAAGCCGTCGAGGCCGGGCATCTTGATGTCGGTGACGATGACCATCGGATTCAGCTTCTGCGTCAGCTCGACGGCCTTGTTGCCGTCCTCGGCGAGCGCGACCGTCCATCCTTCGCGCGTGAAGCGCGCCTGGAGAAGCTTTCGGATCTGCTCCTCGTCGTCGACAATCAGGACCTGCGTCGTGCTGTTGTTATTGTTGGCGGTCGTCATCCTCGTCTCCTCGTTCGCTTAATGCTTGCGGTAGTCCACCGGCAGCTTGATCGTGAATGTGGTGCCCCGGTCGGCGCCCGATTCGACGAGAATCGAGGCGTTGATCCTGGACAGAATCCCATATGAAATCGAAAGGCCCAGCCCCATCCCCTTGCCGACCTCCTTGGTCGTGAAGAACGGGTTGAAGATCTTCGCCTTGACCGAGTCGGGGATGCCGCAGCCGTCGTCGGCGAAGCGGATCTCGACGAGGTCGTCGCCTTCGGCGCGCGTCTCGATCGTGATGCGGCCCGAGCCCGAGGCCTTGGCCTCGATGGCGTCGCGCGCGTTGGTCGCGAGGTTGATGAAGACCTGCTCGAGCTGGAATGGGTTGCACCACACCTTGGGCAAGGTGGCGTCGAAGCCGCGCTCCACCTTGATGCCGCGCGCGCTGAGCTGCTTGTCGAGCATGACGAGCGACTCCTCGATCACCGCGTGGACGTCGACCCAGGCGAAGTCCTCGGTGCTCTTGCGCGTGAAGTTGCGCAGGTGGGAGATGATCTTCTCCATCTTGTCGGCGCCCTGGACCACCTCGCCGAGGCAGCTGCCGACGTAGGCCGTGTCGCAGCCCTTCGGCGACGAGGCGGCCGACCTCGCCTCCTGGGCGAAGCCCTTGATGGCGGTGAGCGGCTGGTTCAGCTCGTGCGCGATGCCCGCGGCGAGCTCGCCGAGCGCGGCGAGCTTGCCTGACTGGACGAGCGTCTCCTGCATCGCCTTGAGCTCGGCGTTGGCCTTCTCGAGGTCGACGTACGCCTCGCGCAGCTCGGTGTGCTTGGTGATGAGGTCGCGCTCCATGTTCTTTTTCTCGCCGACGTCGCGCAGGATGCACATCGCCACGCGCGAGTCGCCGAGGGCGAGGGTCTTGCTCGAGAGGCTGACGTAGCGCGGATAGCCGTCTTTCGCGCGCAGCACGACGTCCTCGAAGAAGCCGTTGCTCTCGACGTGCGCCCAGCCCAGCGACTGGCTATGCCCCATGCCCGTCTCGCTCGACAGGAAGAGCTGCTCGGCGCTTTTGCTCACGATCTCCTCGCGCAGGTAGCCCGTGAGCTCGAGCGCGGCGTTGTTGGCGCTCGTGATCGAGCCGGTATTGAGATCGATGACGAGGATCGCGTCGCTCGCGTTCTCGAAGAGCACCTCGTACGAGCCGGCGTCGAAGACCAGCGACTTGGGCTCCGGATCGACGCCGCGCGTGCGCACCGCCACTCCGGGCGAGGGCGAGCCCTTGCCGCCGGGCAGGATCTGAAGGCGTTTTGTCGAGCGTTTCGGTGCCGCCATGTTCGGTTAGAGATTCCTCGCGGTCAGGAAAGAGCCGGCCTTCTTCATCTCCTCGAGCGTCTGCGCCTTGATCTGCTCGAGATCGCCGGTTTTGAGGCCCAGCGACTCGTACATATACGGCTGCAGCCCGCCGTCGGAGCAGTCGCCCGACTGGCCGATCTTCAGATTCACCACGAGCGCGTTGGCCAGCGACACGATGTAGATGGCCGGCTTCGTGCCCGGCAGGATGGTGCTCGCGACGCTCACGTCGAAATGGTGGTAGCGGATCGCGCTGCGGATGACCGACGGCAGCCCCCACTTCGCGGCGATGTACTCGCCGAGGAAGGCATGGTTCGGCACGTCGAGCGCCGACTCGGCCTCGACGAAGCTGCACTGCTTTTCCTTGGCGTACTTCACCACGTTGAGCATCGTATCCTTGGCGACCTCGTACATGACGATCTTGCCGATGTCGTGGAGCAGCCCGCACGTGAAGCACTCCTCGGGCTTGGCGTACTTCACCCGCTTGGCGATGACCTCGGCGCAGACGGCGGTGGCGAGCGCGTGGCGCCAGAACTCGAGCATCGGGAACTCGTCGGTTCCGGCCGTCGGAAAAAGCGAGAAGACGCTCAGGCCCAGCACGAGCTGGGCGAGCGTGTTGAAGCCGAGAAAGGCCAGCGCGCGGCGCACGTCGGTGACCTCGCCCGGGATCCCGTAATACGGGGAGTTGATGAGCTTGAGGACCTTGGCGGTGAGCACCTGGTCCTTTTTGAGGATCGCGGCGATGTCGCCGGCGCTGGAGTTGGGGTTGTTGATGAGCTCGTTGACCTTGCTGGCGACGATCGGCAGCGTGGGGATGTCGTTGAGCTTCTCGAGAAGCTGGTTGAAACCCTTCGGAACGGGGGTGTCAAACACGGGCTGCTTGGTGGGCGGCCTGGCCGCCGGCTTTGACATCGGTTTAGACATGAAAGAAATCCCTCCGCTCCATGACCTGACAACTCCCTATCGGAGCGACCTGTGTCGGCATTGACGCGGCAAAGTTTACCCGTTCCAAGCGTTCCGCGAACGAGCGAAACTCTTATGAGGATGCGCTGGCTACTCATTTCACTTTCCGTCGCCCTGCTCTTCGGCTGCGCCAACAAGAAGGGCACGCAGCTCGACTCCGCCGGCGACGGCGCCACCGACGCCGACACGCAGGGCTCGGCCTCGGCGCTCGCCGCCTCGCTCGCCGGCGGCGCGGTCAGCCAGGCTTCGGGAATCGCGACCACGGCCGCGGTCGCCTGCCCCACCTACGCGAGCCCCGGCGGCGCCACGTGCGGCGGCCAGACCCTTTCGCTGAGCTACGCCGCCTGCTCCTTCGGCTCGTCCGGCGCCAGCTGGACCGGCGTGCAGAAGCTCACGTTCGGCGGCACGGCCGTCTGCGGCGCCATCGGGCTATTCCAACGCGGTCAGCGGAGGCTACTTCACGAGCGGCGGCGCCGCGAGCGCCAGCATCGACATCGCGGGCGTGCACGTCTCGGCCGGCAGCGCCTGGGACCACACCTTCAATACGACGACGGGCCAGCCCCTGGTCGTGGTTTACACCGGCGGCACGGCGCGGGTGATCCAGTCGGGCGCGATCCGGGTCCAGCACAACCTCGACAAGTACGTCGCGCTCGCCATCTTCAGCAACGTCGCCTACGCCGGCACGAGCTGCATTCCCGAGAGCGGCAACATCTTCACGACCTTCGCCGGCTCGCGCGCCGGCACCGAGACGCTGACGTTCACCGGCGGCGGCAACGCGCGGCTCACCGACACCGACGGGTTGAACGCGACCTTCAAGCTTTCGCGGTGCTTCTGAAGCTCAGTCCTGAATCTTCGTCGGGATCCACGGCGACTGGGTCGCGTCGAGCGAAACCCCGGGGCCGTCGATCGCCGCGTCGCTGAAGGCGCCCAGTACCGTGCCGATGCCCGGGGCGATGAAGATCGTGAGCCATTCGAGCGCTCGGAAGCTCTCGAAGCCCGAGTACGTGGTGAGATTCACGTGGATGAGGAACTTGTTGCACTCGGCCTGCGTCTTCGACGCGTCGGCGACGCAGCTCCGGTACTTCTTGTACTTGCCCGCCGGCGCGCTCTCGAGAATCACCTTGCGCAGCTGCTCGAGACGCGCGGGCTTGGCCGAGAGGTAGGCGATCCAGCCGCCGATGTCGCGCGCGGTGGCCCTGCGCGAGATGAAGTTATCGACGTCGAAGCTGAAGAGAAAACCGTTCGGCAACGCCACGTCGGCGTTGAGCTTGTCGAGCGATCCCATGACTTTCTTGCAGGACGCGGCGGCGCCCGCGAGCTGCAAAGCCGCGTCTCCCGGCGAACGATCGAGGTCGAGCGACTGTTCGCCGCCTTTGACCGAGCCGGCCGAATAGCCGACGTAGGTGTCGACCCTGACCAGCCTCACGAGCCGGCGACAGTCGGTCTCGTACTGCGCGAGGGCTTCGAGGAGCCGGCCGCTCTTCACGCCCGAGG
>JACQAX010000208.1 GCA_016194795.1 Deltaproteobacteria bacterium
AAGTTCGTGTTCGAGCCCATGCGCGAGCTCACCCACGAGCTGCTGAACCTCGGCTTCGAGGTCTGGGTCGTGACCGGCTCACCCCGCTGGTCGGTGCAGGCGGGCGTGAAGGGGTTCGGCATCCCGGCCGACCGGGTGATCGGCACGTCGGTGCTCGTCAAAGGCGGAGTGCTCACCACCGAGCTCGAGCACGAGGTGCCGTACCGCGCCGGCAAAGCCAGGCTGATCGAGAAGATCATCGGCGTCGATCCCCTGTTCGCCGCCGGCAATACCTACTGGGACAAGGAAATGCTCACGCTTGCCACCGAGCTTGCGCTTGCCGTCCACTCGGAAGAGAGGGGCGAGCCCAACCACGAGTCCGAACAGCGGCTCCAGAGGCTTGCCGAGACGAACAAGTGGCTTTCGCAGCGCCTCTGACGCGCCTTGAAGCGAGTCGCTCGATTTGATACAACCAACGAATGTCGATCCTCAAAGTCGCCCGCATGGGCCACCCCGTTCTTCGCCAGGTCGCCGTTCCCGTCAAAGAGAAGGAGATCAAAACTCCTGAGTTCCAGCAGTTCATCGACGACATGATCGAGACGATGCACGAGTACGAGGGCGTGGGCTTGGCAGCGCCTCAGGTGCACCGCTCGATCCGCCTGGCCATCATCGAGATTCAGGACAACCCGCGCTACAAGGAAGAAGATCCCATCGGGCTTCAGGTATTCATCAACCCCGAGGTGACGGTGCTCTCCGACAAGAAGAGCAGCTACTGGGAAGGCTGCCTGAGCGTCCCCGGCCTGCGCGGCCTCGTGGCGCGCCCCGAGAAGGTCAAGGTGAAGTACCTCGACCGTGACGGCAAAGCCAAAGAGCTCGTCGGCGACGGTTTCCTCGCCACGGTTCTGCAGCACGAGTTCGACCACCTGAACGGCAAGCTCTACATCGATAGCCTGGTCGACACGACCAAGCTCGTCTTCGAGCAGGAGTTCGACCGGTATTTCACCAAGGACGAGAACGAAGAGCTCGACGACTGAAAAAGACCGCTGTGTCGCCCTGACACAGGTCACAGGCGGGTTGCCTCGCGCAAGTCGCTTGATTTGCTCAGCACCGTCCTGGCATCGACCCTGCACTTGGCCTGGTCAGGCGCCCACCCGCTTTTTGGGGGACCTTTCCAGTCCAGGAGGGACTTATGCCGAGAAAATCCCGTATTTCGGGCCTTACGTTCCTGTTTCCGCTTCTCATCGTGGGGTGCACGACGCTTCCCAAGACTTTCAAGGTATCTATTCCCGCCGCGGACACGACGGCTCCTTCGATCGCGCTCGACGTTTCGATCAATACTTCGGGCGCTCAATGGGTCGTCGCGACGCCGGATTATCCGTGGTCGCCGACCACCCGCCCTTCGAGCGTTTCGAATGGCGATCGAACCGTGCCTCTCGTCATTGATGGCAAGATCCTGGTCACCGCCGGAGCGTTCGACGGGGGAGGCGTCAAGGAGGTCACGATCGTCGAGCTCGACAATAACGCCACGATGACCGATCCGGAGACGAATTCAAGCCAGGCCGAAGACACGGCAAGCGGGCGCGTGGCGCCCGGCAATCTCTTGAACGCGAGGGCCGTCACTGGGATTCACCAGCTCAAGCCCATGCGCTTCCGTGCCATGGCGAAGGATTACCACGACGTGCCGATCTCCTCACCCATTCTCACGGTCGTTCCGCAGCCTCTCGTCACGCTTCAGCAGGAAGGGTTCGAGTCGACCGTCGGAGAGCCGGTGCAGATCTGCGCGACACTCGGTCGCGGCGTGACGAGCCTGAGATGGGCACACTGGGGCGAGCGGTCTCAGGACTTTCCGAGCGACCCAAACGATCCGCGGCGCCAGCACGTGACGGATCCGGGAAGGCATTGCTTCAGTGCAACTCCGACGCTGGCTACCGCCTACCATTACGACGTCATTGCCACGGGCCCCTACGACCTGGTCTACAAGGCCACCGCGACGGTCACCGTCCACGCTCGGCCGAGCGTGACCATCGGAAGCTTCCCTCGCCAGGGTCCGATCGGGCAGAGCGTGCGTGTCCCCGTCAGCACGAGCGGCGAAGTGAGTACGCTCTATTGGTACGATGTCGATCGTTCCAGCGATCATCACGCTCTTCCGAACGGTGGCGGCACCATTCCGCTGACGCGCGAAGAGGGGACGAAGTCCTACAAAGTGGCTGCTCGAAATAGCCTCGGAGTGTCGGTGGAGCGGGGATTTGTCGTCGTCGGACGGACTCCGGAACCTTCGGGGTCCTCCGGGTCGTCCGGCTCATCGGGCGGTTCCTCCGGGGCGCCTGCTGGTTTCACCGATTGCGATGGCTCACAGGCGGAGTCGGTCCAGACTTACGCGGTCTTTGCCATCAATTACCTCAGCCAGTGCCCGGTCGAGTTCGATATCCAGGCCTCCAGCCTCGAGAAGGCCAAGCGATGCGTGAGCGACCAGCTCGAAGGGCGCAATGTCGTGGTCGGCCCGGACGGGCTGAGCAGCCACTACGTCGCGCTCTTTCAGCCGGGCGGCTACTGCGGAGTGTTCGGCCCATTCATCGCCGACTCCGCCGCGCATGCCGTGACGTGTGCTCAGGTGACCAACTGCAACAACTGCAGTGGCGAAGACATTACCTCGGCCGCGACGCTTCCGGACGGCAGCGTCAATAACACGTTCCTTGCGACGTGGTGCTCAAACCACTGAGCGTATCGTCCCTATTGACGGAACTGTTCGAGCCGCGAGAGCCGCTCGAAATCTTCCGGCGAGATCGGCGCGGGCCCCGCCGGGCTCGCGCCGAGCGGCGCGGCGGCGTGCGAGATGCGCACGGTCTTGAACCAGTCGCTGCGCAGCGGCCGTTCGAGCAGCTCGAGCCGGTTGCTTACGATCGTCGTTTCGCGTTTCTCACCGACGCCGCAGCCGCGCCCCACGTGAAAGCCCGCCAGCAGGAGCGTCACGCGCACGGCCGTCGAGCAGGTGTAGTTGGTCATGAGGCAGGGCACGTCGTCCGACAGGCGCGAGCGCAGCAGGCGGAAATGGTCGAGCGACCACATCTCGGGGTTTCCGGACGGCGAGTAGGGGTCGTAGAAAATAGCGTGCGGGCTCGGCAACGGCGTAGCGCTCGCCAGCAGCTCGCCGAAGTCGCTCAGATGAAGGCGCCAGCGCAGCCCGGGGCGCAGCGTGATGTCGCGCAGGTGCAGCAGACTGCGCAGGTCGCTTTCGTGGGGAACCAGGTAGCCGAGCTCGCTCGAGTGCTTGAGGGCGAACTTGATGGGCGCGATGGTGTGGTCGAAGCTGTGGATCTCGATCTCGGCCGTCGACTCGCGCAGCGCCTCGATGGCCGTGAGCACGTTGGCGGCGGCGCCGAAGCCGACGTCCCAGATCACGAACGGCGGGGCGGACGCGGCGGCGCGCTCGAAAAGGCGCGGCTGGCGCACGTGCAGGATGCCGGCCTCCATGCGCGGGCCCGTTACGGGATGGAACGTCTCGAGGTTCTTCAGCGCCCGGAGGCTCTTGATGCCCGACTTGAGGGTGACCAGCTCGAACTCAGCCAAGCCTCACGACCCCTTGCGCTTCTTCTGGAGCTCGGCCTTCAGCGTGAGGCGCGACTGCCGGCGAAGCTGCGCGTGCTCCCAGCGTCGTTTTTCGACGTCGGTCACCGGCACGACCTGCGGCACGGGCTGGGGCTTGCCGCTCTTGTCGAGCGCGACGAACGTCAGATACGACGTCGCCACGTGCGTGCGAGTGGCCGTGTACGGGTTCTCGCTCTCGAGACGGACTCCGATCTCCATCGAGGTGCGCCCCGTGAAGTTCACGCTCGCCAGGATGTTGACGACCTCGCCGAGCTTCACCGGCGCGACGAAGGCGAGCGCGTCGATGCTCGCGGTCACGGCCGTCATGCGCGCGTGGCGCATCGCCGCGGTGGCCGCCGCGATGTCGATCCACGCCATGAGCTGTCCGCCGAAGATCGTGCCCAGCGCGTTGGTGTGGCTGGGAAGCACGAGCTCCGTCATCTGGACGACCGAATCGCTGACGGGACGGGATCCTGGTTTTGACGACGGCATGCCGTCATCTTAGCGCCAATTCTAGATGTGCGCCATCCCGGCGTGGTGGCTTTCGGGAAGCGGCTGCAGGCTCGACTGGGGCTGCGGCGCCGCGGGCTTGGGCGGCTGCTGCGCGGCCTTCGAGGCGGCGAGCTCGTCGGCGGTCGAACGGCGGATCTCGTTGGCCGGATCGATCACGTTCTTGCCCGTGGCCGGGTTCTTCACGTTCAGGAGCGTCTCGCGCAGCTTCTTGGGCAGGAACATCGCCTGGCCCGTGGTGATCGGCTTCTGGGTGAGCTCGTCGCCGAAGAAGTAGTTGTGGAACGACTTCACGATCGGCTGGTCGGCGCCGACCAGGCCCTGCATCGAGGCTTCGCCCTTCTTGAGCGCGTCGTAGAACTGCTTCGACGAGCTGAACTTCTTGGGAATGCCCATCATCTGCAGCATCATGATCGCGTCGCCGAGCATCCGTTCCTGGTTGGGCGGGACGAGCGTCATCATGTGGCTCGGGCTGTCGGCGATCGCTTCGTCGATCGAGCCGAGCACCTCGTCCTGGATGGACGAATCGAGTTTATAGTCGAGCTCGAGGCGCGGGCCGGCGCCCAGGACCTTATCGTCGAAAAGATGGTCGCGCACGCGCGTGGCGCAGTTGTTCCTGTAGTTGTCGTAGTTGTACTCGCCGGCCTTCATGTCGGCGTCGAGCTGCGCGACGAGCTCTTTCGCCTGGTCGTCGGAGAGGCTCAGCTCGTCGATCGTGACGGTGCGGAAGCTGTCGGGCCGGGGGGCGATGTAACGGTATTTGAGGATGATCGGGAAGCGCGTCTTCTCGTCCACCTGCGCCATCGGGCTCTGAAAGCGGCTCGCGTTGGTCTTCACCTTCGAGTCGAACAGGTCCTGGAAGGCCTGCATCGGGTCGGGGTTGCGGAAGACCTTGGCCGGGTTGACCGCGCCGTACTCATACAACGTCGCGCTCGCGGTGGAGACGTCGGGGTTCTCGACCATGACCATCGTGTGTCCGAACGACTCGAAAACCACGGGGCCGGGAGAAACGGTGACGAGGGAAACTTTGAGGTTCGCCGAAGCAAGGCCGGCGGTCGAGAGCAACAGAGCGAGAGCCAGGGGAAGGTGGCGCACAGAGGACTCCTTAAGAGGGATTGGTTCGACCGCGTAGTAATACCATTAACCGTGTAAAATGGTCAACTAAATCTTAGGGCTTGAATTTATTAGGGTTTTTAGGTGCGACGTGTTAAGGCCGGTGCTATGTCCTCGTCGAGGCTGAGCCTCTTGCTCCTCTGCAATGTTTTCTGGTCGAGCTCGTACGCCATCAGCAAGTCGCTCATGGAGACCTATTCCCCGATGGAGATCGCTTTCCTGCGCTTCTTCACGGCGGGGGTCCCGTTGGCGATCTACTGCGCGTTCTTTCGCGCGCCGGGCGCGAAGCGTTCTTATTACGCCGCCTGGCTTGCCGACCTGCGCCCGCTCGACCTCCGGCTCGTCACCGTCGGCCTGCTCACGTTCTTCGTGTCGCCGTACTGCCAGCTGATGCTGGGCGAGCGACTTCGCGCGCGCCAGCTCGTCTCGATCGCGCTGGCGCTCGTGGGCGCGAGCATCGTGAGCGACCTGACGTGGGACAAGCTGCGGAGCTTCAGCGACGCGCGACTCGTCGGAAACTCGATCTTCTTCGTGTCGATGCTGAGCGAGGCGGCCTATTCGGCCGTCGCCAAGCCGGTGCTCGACCGCCGCGCGCCGGTGCTGTTCCTCGGCGTCGCGGTCTGGGTCGGGATCGCACTCCTGTTCTCTTACAACATGATCGTCGACGGACCGGCGCGAATGGCCGGCCTCGTGCCGCTCTTCCAGCGCGCGAATCCCCTCGACTTCGCGATCCTGGCGCATCTCGGTCTCGGCTGCACGGTTTTCGGCTATCTTTGCTGGATGATCGCGCTCACCGACACTCCCGTGTCGGTCATCGCCGTCACGCTCTATCTCCAGCCGGTGCTCGGCGTATTTTGGGGCCACCTCATTCTGCGCGAGGCGATCACGATGTCGACGTTCACGGGCGGCGCGTTGCTCCTGCTTGCCGTTTGGCTCGGAAGCCGGCTGCGTCGCGTCTGAGCGGCGACCGGGCGGCCCACAATACCTTCAATGCACGCGCCGGGAATTTGTTGGTAGCTCTTCTCCCATGCTCAGAAAAATCATCGTGCTTGTGGGAATGCTGGCGTGCTCGACACCGTCCTTGGCGACGACGACGCTCGAGCGCGTCGGCATGAAGCGGTTCTACCTTCCGGGCGACAACTGGGTGGTGGCGGTGCGCTTCGCGAGCCCGGGTTTCGTGCGCAAGAACGACGGCGAGGGCGCGCGAAGCATGCGCTATCTCGATCCGCAGTACTACGAGTTCCGCGTGCTGGACGTCGAGCCCGACGGCACCTCGCGCATCGACGTCGCACAGATCGGCATCGACGGCCAGACGGTCGATACCGCGCGCGTTCGCCACGTCGTCATCACGGTCAACAGCGAGCTTCGTCTTTCGGCCAAGGAGTACCATTACCGCGACCTCGAGCAGCCGGTTCTCGCCGAGCTCAGCTCGGACCGGAACTTCCCGATGGGCTTCGACTCGTTTCCGGTGGAGCTTCCCGATTTCGAGAAGGCCAGTGCCGTCGCGAAGCTCGGCCTCGACGGCGTGAGCACGCTCGAGCTCCGGTCGAAGGACCTGTTCGCCCGCCCGCTGCTCGTGAGCTGGCGCAGCGGCGATCTCTGGCCCACTCGCGTCGAGAGCCATGCTGGCGTGAGCACGCTCGTTCGGCAGCAAAAGATCGCCGGCATCGATCGCGTGCCGATGCCGCAGCCCACCCCGGGCCCGGGGCCCGGCCCCAGGCCCGCCCCCACGACCAGCTCGGCGCCGGGCCGTCGGGCAACCGGCTACTACGACGAGACGAACCTCGCTTATCTGATGAAACGGTACTCCAAGGCGACCGCCGATCCGGTGCCGTGGGCCGGCTACTGGTGGCCCTATCGCTCCAACGGCATCGCGTCCGCCGAGGCCGATGCTCACGGCGAAAGCCCGGCCTCGAAGGCCGACCTCGCCCAGGGCAACACGAACTGGATCGTCGGCTGGGAATACGCCAACCACGGCTGGGGCCGCGCCGCCGAGGACTGGTGGGGCCACTGCAACGGTTGGGCGACCGCCGCGATCATGGAGAGCGAGCCCCGCCAGGGCCGCCGCGTGAACGACGTCGAGTTCACCGTCGCCGACCGCAAGGCGCTGCTGTCGGAGTACTGGCTCGAGTCGGGCGCCGACTTCATCGGTACGCGCGTCTACGACCCGAACGACTTCTCGAGCGACGCGTTCTGGGACGTGGTTCCGTCGCAGTTCCACCTTCTGCTCGCCAACGTCGTCGGCCGCCAGAAACGCAGCGTGATCATCGACCGGCACACCGGCGCCGAGGTGTGGAACCAGCCGCTCGTGGCCTACGAGATGCGCGCGATCACGCGCGACGACGATCTCGGTTCGGATCCCGACAACCCGGGTCTCCATCGCGTCAACCTCGAGACGACGATCTGGTGGGCGTCCGACGAGGTCGACGCGGGCGATCTCACGCCCGAGTTCAAGTGGCGCGAGAACGTGGCGTTCGCCAAGCGCACGCTCCGCTACGAGCTCTGGCTCGACGGGCCGCTCGAGTTCGACTCCAAGGGCGAGCTCAAGCGCTCGGGCAACATCGTGGGTGGCATCTGGAAGAACGGAACCAACCCCGAGTACCTCGTCGACACGCATCCCGACTTCATCTGGGTGCCTCTCTCGTACGCGACGTCCAGCGGCGAGAAGAATCCCCGTCTCGACGATCGCTGGGTCTACGAGCACATCCGGTAGCGCTCAGAGCGAAACGAAGCCCTTGAGCGGCTCGAGCCCGGCCTCGGCGCAGAGCCGCTCGCCGTTGGCGCGAGACTCGGGGGTGCCGAGGCAGATGACGACGAACGGGTCGCGCGCGCGCGCGACGGCTTCGCGCCAATGGTCGACTCCGCGAACCTCGGTGCCCCGGTAGCGGATGCCGATGCGGCGCGGGTGCACCTCGACGATCGCCGAAAACCGCCTCCGAGTACGCGCTCGAGACGCGCGTGAGGCGGGTGTCCGACTCGGCCCAGTCGACGAGGGGCTCGCCGGCGGCTTTCGTCGCGCGCAGCTCTCCGGCGGAGCGCGACGCCGCGAAAAACCGGTGGAGCCAGTCGTAGTCCTCGGGCACCGCGCCGCTCTCGTCGTACTCGCCGACGGCCTCGAACGCGCGCCGGTGGACGAGCCAGCTCGGGTGCGCCAGGGGCGAGTCGACCCAGAGCGCGCGCTCGAGCTCCTCGTGCGAGGCGCGCGCGTTGGCCCAGTCGACATGCCGGCGCATGCCTTCGTAGGCGTCGGCCCGCGCGCCCTCGACCCAGTGCCGCACGGAGCAGCCGACGAGCAAGGCCGAGTCGGCCGCGGCCGCCGCGAGCTGCCGCTCGACGCGCGCCGGGTGCGCGCGGTCGTCGGCGTCGAGGCGCGCGATCCATTCCGATGCCGAGAGCGATAGCCCGGCGTTGAGCGCGCGCGCGATGCCCAGGCCGTCGGTGCGCGCCACGCGAAGGGCGCTCCAGCGCCCGCGCCATTCGTCGAGCAGCCGAGGGGTCGAGTCGGTCGAGCCGTCGTCGACGACCACGCAGCTGTAAATGGGATGCGTTTGATTGCGGAGCGACTCGAGCGCCACCGAAAGCGTGGAGGCTCCGTCGCGCACGGGGATCAGGGCCGTTACCTGCATAATGCGTCGTACTATGGCGGAAAATCCGAAAAAAGGATAGGGAGGTAAGACCTATGAAGATCCGCAAGAAAACGTTCGGTTTCGACGACCTGCTGCTCGTGCCCGCCTACTCGACCATCGAGAGCCGGAGCAACGTGGACGTCTCCGTCGACCTGGCCGGCATCCGGCTCGGCTGCCCGGTCGTTTCGTCGAACATGGACACCGTCACCGAGGCCGAGATGGCCACGGCGATGGAGCTGCTCGGCGGCCTCGGCATCATCCACCGCTATCTTTCTCCGGAAGCGCGTCTCGGCCAGCTCGAGAAGGTGCGCCAGCTCCGCCATCGCGCGTTCGCCGTCGGCGTCACGCGCGACGAGATCGCCTTCGCCAAGCAGCTCATCGACGGCGGCGCCAACGCGATCTGCCTCGACGTCGCGCACGGCCACAGCTCGATGATGGAGCGCGCGCTCGGCGAGCTGCGCGCTTACGCCGACAAGGTCACCCGCGCGCGCTTCGCGCCGCTGCTCCGCCCGGTTTTCATCGCGGGCAACGTCGCCACCCCCGAGGGCGCGGCGGATCTCGCGAAGTGGGGCGCCGACGTCCTCAAGGTCGGCATCGGCCCG